>NZ_JBJZOG010000067.1:0-34277 GCF_047200535.1 Micromonospora mangrovicola
CCCCCCCCCCCCCCCCCCCCCCGTTCCCCCCCCCCCCCCCCCCCCCCCCCCCCCACCGCGCCCAGGGCCACGCAGATCGCGTACGGCAGGTGGGGCAGGAGCAGGTGCACGACGGTGCCCACCACGAACGCGGTGAAGATCACCAACCCGACGGCGAGCAGCAGGATCGGCCGCAGGTTGAGCCGGAACGCCGGCACCGAGGTCTCCAGGGCCGCCACGTAGAGCAGCGGCGGCAGGATGCCCACCAGCACCAGGTTGGGCTCCAGCCGCACGTGCGGGAACGCGGGGAGGAAGGACAGGCCGAGGCCGAGCACCACCAGCAGGATCGGGGCGAGCAGGCCGAGCTTGCGGGCCAGTGCCGCGCCGAACGTCGCGATCGCCAGGAAGACCACGACCTCGAACAGAGCGTCCATGGGGTACGAGCCTAGGCGGCCCCGGCTTCCGGCGTGATCAACCCGCGCTGCGCAGTTTCGGCAGCACCTCCGTGCCGAAGGTGTCGATGAAGGCCCGCTGCTCCTGACCGACGTGGTGCAGGGCGATCTGGTCGAAGCCCAGCGCCAGGTACTCCTCCAGCCAGCCGACGTGCCGGCCCAGGTCGGCGGAGACGTTCACCACGGAGGTGACCTTGTCCACCGGCACGTGCTCGCTGGCCACGTCGAAGTGGTCGGCCATCTCCAGGTCCCAGCAGACCGGCGGGGCGAAGACGTTGCTGCGCCACTGCTCGTGCGCGATCGCCTCGGCCTCGGTCTGCTCGGGCGCCCAGCTGACGTGCACCTGAAGGTGCAGCGGCCCGCGTCCGCCGGCGTCGCGGTAGGCGTCGACCATCCGGCGCAGGTGCTCGGTCGGGGCGTTGACGGTGATCAACCCGTCGGCCCATTCGGCGCACCAGCGCGCGGTCTCCTCGCTGACCGCCGCCCCGATCAGCGCGGGTGGTTGCTCGGGGCGGGTCCACAGCCGGGCCCGGTCCACGGTGACCAGGCCGTCGTGGCTGACCTCCTCGCCGGCGAGGAGCGCCCGGATCACGTCGACGCACTCGCGCAACCGGGCGTTGCGGACGTCCTTGCGGGGCCACGGCGCGCCGGTGATGTGCTCGTTGCTCGCCTCGCCGGTGCCCAGCGCGGTCCAGAACCGGCCCGGGTACATGGCGGCGAGGGTGCCGATGGCCTGCGCGATGATCGCCGGGTGGTAGCGCTGGCCGGGCGCGTTGACCACCCCGAAGGGCAGGTTGGTGGCCTGCAGCGCGGCACCGAGCCAGGACCAGGCGAAGCCGGAGTGGCCCTGCCGGGCGCTCCACGGCGAGAAGTGGTCCGAGGACATGGCGGCGTCGAAGCCGGCACGTTCGGCGTGGACCACCGCCTCCAGCAGGCGGGCCGGATGGATCTGCTCGTGGGAAGCGTGAAAGCCGAACACCGTCATGAATCCGTCTCCTACCCATGACGGTGGGGATGTAAGCAGGGGCCCCCGGTCGACGCCTCCGGTGGCGGAGGGCCCCTGCCGACAGCTACTCCGAGTGTGCCCCGGCGCCGGGGCCGGCCGCGCCCTCGCCGACCCAGACGGTCTTGGTGTTGCAGAACTCCCGCATGCCGAGGGCGGAGAGCTCGCGGCCGTAGCCGGAGTTCTTCACGCCGCCGAACGGCAGCTCCGGATAGGACGTGGTCATGCCGTTGATGAAGACGTTGCCGGCGGCCAGGTCGGTGGCGAACCGCTCCTGCTCGGCCGGGTCGGTGGTCCAGGCGTTGGAGCCGAGACCGAAGTCGGTGCCGTTGGCGACCTCGACCGCCTCCTCGTACGAGGACACCCGGTAGAGGCCGGCGACCGGCCCGAAGACCTCCTCGGACCACATCCGCATCCCCGGCCGCAGGTCGGTGACCACCGTCGGCGGATAGAACCAGCCGTCGCCGGCGGGCTTCTCGCCGCCGCACAGGATCGTGGCGCCGCTGTCGACGGCGTCCTGCACCTGCTCGTGCACCTCGTCCCGGCCCCGGTCGGTGGCCAGCGGGCCGACGTCGGTGCGCTCGTCCATCGGGTCGCCGACCCGCAGCGCCGACATCCGGGCGGCGAACTTCCCGGCGAAGGCGTCGAAGACGTCGGTGTGGACGATGAACCGCTTGGCGGCGATGCAGGACTGCCCGTTGTTCTGGCAGCGGGCGGTGGTGGCCACCTCGGCTGCCCGGTCCAGGTCGGCCGAGGGCATCACCACGAACGGGTCGCTGCCGCCGAGTTCCAGCACCGTCTTCTTCAGCTCCCGGCCGGCGCTCTGCGCGATCGATCGGCCGGCGCCCTCGCTGCCGGTGAGCGTGGCGGCGCGGACCCGGGGGTCGCTGATGATCCGGTCGACCGCGTCCGAGCCGACCAGCAGGGTGCTGAACGCGCCCTCGGGAAAGCCGGCGCGTCGGAACAGGTCCTCCAGGTAGAGGGCCGTCTGCGGCACGTTGGAGGCGTGCTTGAGCAGGCCGGTGTTGCCGGCCATCAGGGCCGGCGCGGCGAACCGCATGACCTGCCAGAGCGGAAAGTTCCACGGCATCACCGCGAGCACCGGCCCGAGCGGCTGGTAGCGGATGTAGGCACGTTTCGCCTTCACCGCGGCGGCGTCGGCGGGCTCGTCGGCGAGCATCCGCTCCGCGTTGGCGGCGTAGAAGCGGCAGGCGGTGGCGCACTTGGTCACCTCGGCCTTCGCCGCCGCGTACGTCTTGCCCATCTCGGTGGTCATCAGCCGGGCGGTCTCGTCGCGCTCGGCCTCCAGCAGGTCGGCGGCGGCGGTGAGCCACTGCCCGCGCTGGGCGATCGTGGTGCCGCGCAACTGCCGGAAGGCCAGGTCGGCCCGTTCGATGGCGGCGTCGACCTGCTCGTCCGACATCGGGTCGTACGTCTTGAGCACCTGTCCGGTGGCGGGATTGGTGGTGGCGATGGGCATCTCGTACTCCTGTCACTCGAACAGTGAGTGCCGCGCGCCCGGCTCCTCCCGGTGGCGGGCGGCGCGGCGGCGCTGGATGACGACCAGGTCGACCACGGCCACGGCGGCGAGGATCGCGCAGACGACGCCGAGCCAGGCCAGGTGGATCCAGAAGGCGACCACCGCGAAGACGGTCATGGTGACCAGCCCGAAGGTGGCGAGCGTGAGCCGCAGGTTCAGCGCGCTGTACGCGTGGCCGACCGTGCCACGGGCACGGCGGGGCTGTGATCGGGTCATTCCTCCGGGCTACCCCCGCTCGGGCGGGCCTAACCGGTCGCCCCGACCCCGCCGGCGCGACCGCCGTCCGGCCGTCCCGTCCCGGGCGGTGATCCGGGCCACCGGGTGGGTATGTCGTGGATGGTGCCGCCGGGTGGGTGCGTTACACCGGTCTGCCGCGACCGGACCGATCCCGGCGCCGGTGGAGAGGATGAGGAATGACCACGACCCAGGCGGTACCCGTCACCGTCGCCGTCGCACGGCGCGCCGACCCGGCGCGGACCGACGAGATGGTGGCGTGGATGCGGGCCGGAACGGCGCTGGCCGAGTCGTTCCCGGGCTTCCTCGGTGCCGGGTTCGTGCAGAGCGCTCCCGGGTCGCCCGAGTGGCACGTGATGTACCGCTTCGCCGACGCCGACACGCTGCGCCACTGGGAGGAGTCGCCGCAGCGGCACTGGTGGCTGAGCTCGGCGCAGGGCATCGTCGAGCACACCCGGATCGAGCGGCGGACCGGGATCGAGGGCTGGTTCGACCCGCCGGTGGACCATGTGGTCGAGACGTTCGCCGCGGGCGACGCGGAGCCCCCCGTGCCGGCCGCGCCGCCCCGCTGGAAGCAGGCGGTGACGATCTGGCTGGCGTTCTTTCCGCTGAGCCTCACCGCGACCCTGCTCACCGCCCGGTTCATCGCCGACGTCCCGCTGGCGGTGCGCACCCTGCTCATGACGCTGTGCCTGACCCCACTGATGACCTACCTGGTGCTGCCCCGGATCACCCGCGCGCTGCACTGGTGGCTGCACAGCCAGCCGGCGCCGTGGCGGCGGCAGCGCTTTTAACACGCGAATGTGACCGACGGTTGTCGATGCCGGAAAGTCGACAGAAGTCCCGCCGTCACGGTCGGTGTGCATAGGGTCGACGCGCTGCTGCACGCCGCCGGACGGGGGACCGAATGTCTCGACGTTGGGTCACCGCGTTGGCCTGCCTGGCGGCGCTGGTCGCGCTCGCCTGCGACGGCGCCGGCTCCGCGTCACCCCGGCCGTCGGCCGCCACGCGCCCCGACGACCCGGCGGTGCTGGCCGCGCTCGGCGACTCGATCACCACCGGATTCGGCTCCTGCCTGGTGTTGCTGAGCTGCGAACGCAACTCCTGGTCGACCGGGACCGGCATCCGGGTGGACAGCCACTACCGGCGCCTGCGCGAGCGCGACCCGGCGCTGCGGGCGACCAACCGCGCGGTACCCGGGGCGCGGGCCCAGGCCTTGACCGGGCAGGCGGCCGCGGCGGTCCGGGACCGGGCCGACTACGTCACGGTGCTGATCGGGGCGAACGACGCCTGCCACGGCGACGTCGACGCGATGACCCCGGTGGCCACCTTCCGCACCCAGGTCGACGCCGGACTGCGCACGCTGCGCCGGGGACGCCCGAAGACCCGGGTCCTGGTGGTCAGCATTCCCGACCTGTACCGGCTCTGGCGGGTCGGCCACACCGACAAGCGGGCGGTACGCGCCTGGGCGCACGGGGTCTGTCCGGCACTGCTGGCCGACGCGACCTCCACCGCCCCGGCCGCCGCGGCCCGGCGGACCCGGTTCCGGGACCGGATCGACGACTACAACGACCAGCTCCGGGCGGCCTGCCGGGCGTACGGGCCCCGCTGCCGGTGGGACGGCGGCGCGGTCCACCGGGCCCGGTTCGGCCTGGACCAGGTGAACAGCCTGGACTGGTTCCACCCGAACGCCTCCGGGCAGGACCGGCTCGCCGAGGTGAGCTGGGGCGTCGCGCGCTGGGTCGACGACTGACCGGGCTCAGGGGCGGCGCTGCTGCGGCAGGTTGGCCGGTCCGCCCCGGTAGAGGGCCCGGGCCCGTTCGGCGAGATCCTTGGTGGCCGAGGAGTTGGCCCAGGTGCCGAGGATGATCGCCGCACCGGGCACCACCTTGGCGAAGATCCGCTTCGCCGCGCGCACCCCGGCCATCCGGGCCAGCCGGACACCGAGCTGCACCATGACCCGGCCCAGCGGGCGTTCCCCGGCCATGCCGAAGAGCGCACCGGCGCGTTCCCGCCCGGCGGCGACCCCGAGGGCGAGCCGGGCGCTCTCGGCGACCTTGTGCACCCGCTGCAGCACCAGCAGGTCGGTGGCCCGGTCGGGGTGCACCGGATCGATGCCGTACGCGGCGGCCACGTGCAGCACCAGCCGGGCCTGGGTCCAGGCCAGCACCCCGATGTCGATCACCGCGCCCGGCAGCCCGGCCACGCCGGAGACCGCCCCGGAGAGTCGGGCGTGGTTGACGAACTTGCGGATCGCCTGGTCGGCCAGCTCCTCACCCGGAACGTCGGGCCGTTGTGCCCGCTCCCGGGCGGCCCACTGCGCCGCCTCCGGCCCGAGCCGGCGCACCGCCTCCAGCGCCAGGTGTTCCGGGGCGTACTGGGGGTCGTCCCGCATCCGGTCCCAGAGGGTGGCCGGCGGCGTCTCGGGGGCGTCCTGGGGCGCGGCCGGCTGCTGCGGGGCGGCGTTCCCGCCGTCGACGGGGGCGGAATCGGTCACGAGGGGCTCCCGGGGCTCGGACTGCGAAGCGTACGGGTCAGCGCCGGCGGCTGGACAGCCGGGTGGCGAGCCGCCGGAGCCGCTGCTGGTTCTCCGGCTTGGCCAGCTCCCGCCGGCCGCGTTCGACCAGCTGCTGGCCGCGCGGCGACCGCAGGAACACGCCGATCCGTTGCAGCACTGTCATGTCGTCCTCCCGTCCGCGGTCCCCTCCTGTGTACCCGGGGCCGGCAATCCTCCGGTACCCGGACCGCACGTCGGACAACCGTCCACGGTGGCCGCCGCCACCGAGCCGGGTCAGGCGAGGATGGCGTCGACGACCTCGGTGGCGCGCCACTCGTGCTGGGCGTACGCCCAGGGGAACGCGGAGACCTGCACCGCCTGGGCGGCGTCGGTGAGCGCCATGTTCTGCCACCCGGGGATCTGCAGCAGGGCGGTGAGGAACGCCTTGGTGGCGTAGTCCGGGTTCATCAGGTCGCGGACCGAGCCCCAGCCGCTGCTCGGCCGCTGCTGGAACAGCCCGACCGAGTCGTGGTCCCAGCCGATGGCCTGGTGCGGGTAGTTCTGCGACTCGGGCAGCACGCCGCTGGCGTAGTTGTAGAGGTTGCTCTCCTGCATCGCGGTGGCCACTGCGATCACCAGGCCGCGCCGTGGCACACCCATTTTCTGGCCGGCCTTGACGATGGCCTTGGCGTTGTCCATCTGGTCCTGGTCCAGCCCGGCCACCGGGACGATCCGCTTCGCCTTCGGCTTGGGCTTCGCCTTCGGCTTGGGCTTCTTGGTCGCCGTCGGTGTGGCGCTGGGGGTGGGGCTGGCGGTCGGGGTGGTCGGTACGGTCGCCTGGCGCGTCATGCCTCGGGAGGCGACGTCGAGCTCCGCCCGCTGGGCGACCTCCTGCTGCGACGGGGCGGGGCGGGTCGAGCTGCCGACCGTGCCGACCCCCACCTGGCTGAACCCGACCAGGCCCAGGCAGCAGGCCGCGCCGGCGGCGACCGCCAGCTTGGTCCGGCCGGGCCGGGCGGTGAGGGGGTTAGCGCGCCCGGTCAGGCGGGTACGCAGGGAACGCCGAGGGGTCGATGCCTCCACGGAGTCGTCTGACCGGACGGTGGAAGGGGTATCGTCCGAACGGTCAGTCGAGCCGTCGAGGCTGTGCTGGTCGTCGAGGGTGCCGTCGTCACGCATTCGACGAGGCTAGGCAGGAGGACTGCTGGTCACCCAGGGTGATCGAGTGGTCCTGGCCACAGTTCGCGCCCGGTGATCCGGACATCCCGGCCCGCCGACGTCACCGGCCGGACAGCCCTCGCCAACCGGGCCAACCTCCGGCGCGCCATGAGACGGGCCGCCCCGGGCAGGAACGGGATCGTCGGCACCGGTTGACACCGAGGTCCACTAACTCATCCGTTCGGTTGATTCACCCTTACTCCGTTCACCCGAAACCCCCGGCAAGATCAACGTATTCGCCCCGATCTGCACCCCAGCTTGATCGGGTTGTGATCATCCGATGGCCCCCGAATCGGGCCGTAACGGAATGGACCACGATGGCCGGTACGTTGGCCGAACGGAGGTGCCGTGCGCGCACGGCCCGCCGCACGCGCGTTTCCAGGGAGGTCCCAACCGGTGCTCGACCCACACGAGCTCTACGAACTCAGCGACGATCTGCCCGAACTCGGCCAACCGGTGCTGATCCAGGCGCTCACCGGCTTCGTCGACGCCGGCAGCGCCACCCGGCTCGCCCGGGAGCAGCTGCTCACCTCCCTGGAGGCGCAGCCCGTCGCCCGTTTCGACGTCGACCAGCTCTTCGACTACCGCTCCCGCCGCCCGGTGATGACCTTCGTCGAGGACCACTGGGCCGACTACGACGGGCCGGCCCTGGAGCTGCACCTGCTGCACGACGACGACGAGACCCCGTTCCTGCTGCTCACCGGCCCGGAACCGGACCTGCAGTGGGAGCGCTTCGTGGCCGCGGTCACCAGCCTCGCCAAGCGGCTCGACGTCCGGCTCACCGTCGGGCTCAACTCGATCCCGATGGCGGTCCCGCACACCCGGCCCAGCGGGGTCACCGCGCACGCCACCCGGCCCGAGCTGATCGCCGGCTACGAGCCCTGGCTGCAGCGGGTCCAGGTGCCCGGCAGCGTGGGCCACCTGCTGGAGTACCGCCTCGGCGAACAGGGCCGCGACGCCCTCGGTTTCGCCGCGCACGTGCCGCACTACGTCGCCCAGACGGAGTACCCGGCCGCCGCCGAGGCGCTGCTCGCCGCGGTGTCCCGCAGTACCGGGCTGCTGCTCCCCCACGACGGCCTGCGCAGCGCCGCCGAGGTGGTCCGGGTGGAGATCGACCGCCAGGTCGCCCAGACCGAGGAGGCCGCCACCCTGGTGCAGGCCCTGGAGGAGCAGTACGACGCGTTCGCCCGCGGCCGCGGGCAGAAGAACCTGCTGGCCGCCGAGACCGGGCCGCTGCCCACCGCCGACGAACTCGGCGCCGAGCTGGAACGCTTCCTCGCCGAGCAGACCCGGCCGGGCGACACCCCGGAACGCTGAGCACGGCGCGCGGTCGCGGGGCGGCGCGCCGTAGAGTGCGCCGTCGCGGGCGGCGTCGTCGCGGATTGCGGCAATCGGTGGTGTGCCACGCCGGGGAGCGGCCCGGATGCCGCATCTCGCGTCGCTTCCCGGCGGCGGGCGGCGGCCGGCGCGCGACCGGTCATCGCGCCGAACGGTGGGTGGCGGCAGCCGGCGCGGCCGGTCGGCGCGCGGCGGCGGGATGGGGCAGGCTGGACACATGCGCCTGGCGACCTGGAACGTCAACTCGGTGAAGGCCCGCCTGCCCCGGCTGCTCGACTGGCTGGCCACCACGAAGCCCGACGTCGTCTGCCTGCAGGAGACCAAGTGCCCCGACGGGGCGTTCCCGGTCGCCGAGGTGGGCGAGCTCGGCTACGAGGCGGCCAGTCACAGCGACGGCCGGTGGAACGGGGTCGCCATCCTGTCCCGGGTCGGGCTGGCCGACGTCGCGGTCGGCTTCCCGGCCGAGCCGGGCTTCCCCGAGCCGGAGGCGCGGGCCATCTCCGCCACCTGCGACGGGATGCGGGTCTGGTCGGTCTACGTGCCGAACGGCCGGGCCCCCGACGACCCGCACTACGCGTACAAGCTGGCCTGGTTGGCGGCGCTGCGCGACGCGCTGGACCCGGAGCTGGCCACCGGGCTGCCCCTGGCGGTGTGCGGGGACTTCAACGTCGCCCCGACCGACGCCGACGTCTGGGATCCCGCGCTCTTCGTCGCCTCCACCCATGTCACCCCGGCCGAGCGGACGGCGCTGGCCGCGCTGCGGGATCTGGGACTCAGCGACGTGGTGCCCACCCCGATGAAGGGCCCGCACCCGTTCACCTACTGGGACTACCGGGCCGGCATGTTCCACCAGAACAAGGGCATGCGGATCGATCTGGTGTACGCGTCCGCGCCGTTCGCCCGCGCGGTCCGCGCGGCGTACGTGGACCGCGAGGCCCGCAAGGGCAAGGGCCCGTCCGACCACGCCCCGATCGTGGTCGACGCCGACCTGGTGCCGGCCGTCGAGGGGTTCTGAGCGGCGGGCCGGCCGGGACCCGGTCGGCTCGTTAGGGTGAGAGCCATGGCAGTCGTGAAGATCAACGCAATCGACGTCCCGCCCGGTGCCGGCGAGGAGCTGGAGAAGCGGTTCGCCGCCCGGGCCGGCGCGGTGGAGAACTCTCCCGGCTTCCTCGGCTTCGAGCTGCTCCGCCCGGTAGGCGGGGAGAGCCGCTACTTCGTCTACACCCGCTGGGAGTCGGAGGAGGCGTACCAGGCGTGGGCGCAGGGGCCGTCCCGGGCCGCGCACGCCGGCGGCGAGGGCGGTGAGCCGCGCAAGCCGGTCTCCACCGGGGCGACGCTGCTGGAGTTCGAGGTCGTTCAGCAGGTGCCCGGCCGCGGCTGAGCCGGTCAGCTGGCGGTCAGCTCATCGGACGCCGGCCAGACCCCGCCCGACGGCATGTCCAGCCGTTCCCCGAGCTCTCGCCGCCAGTCGGGGGCGGTGAAGGGTTCGCCCCAGTAGTCGGTCACCCGGACCGCCGCGCCGTCGCGCAGTTCGGCGACCGAGACGTTGCGGAAGATCCGACCGTCGCCGTAGTCGTTGCTCCACTCGACGATCAGGGTGTCTCCGCACGTGTGCCGCCGCCCGACGGCGAGCCGCAGCCCGACGAAGTGCGACTCCACCTCCGCGATCCGGGCGCGACCCCGGATCAGCTCACCGGACTGCGGCCACTGCCGCACCGCGTCCGCCGCCAGCGGTACGCCGAGGATTCGCTCCAGTCGTGTGTTCGCGTCGTCACCCACTCCTGGGACCTTACTGACAAACTGCACCAAACGGGCGAGATCTCCTCGTCGCCGGTCACGGAGTGCGAACGTCGACCAGGGACGCGAACACGATCACGTTGTCCTGGTAGCCGGTCCGGCCGCCGACCCAGTCCCCGCCACAGGTGATCAGCCGCAGCCCCGGCGGCCCCTCCTCGCCGTAGACCCGGCCGGCGGGGAGGTTGGCCTTGTCGAAGTACTCCACGCTGTCGACCTTGAAGGTGACCACGCTCCGGTCCGACCGGGTGACCGCGATCCGGTTCCCCGGCTTCAACTCGTGCAGGTGGTAGAAGACCGCCGGGCCGCTCTTGGTGTCCACGTGCCCGACGATGATCGCCCGGCCCGGCTCGCCCGGGACCGCGCCGCGGTCGTACCAGCCGGTCTGGTTGTGCTGCCGCACCGGCGGGACGTCCACCGAGCCGTCCTTTGCCTGGCCGACCGGGGTGATCGGTGCGGTCACCTTGATCGCCGGCATCGAGAGGCTCACCGGCCGGGTGGCCGGCGTCCGCGCGGGCGCGGCGGCGCGCGGCGTCGAGCCGGTCGACGCGTCGGTCCAGTCGAACGGGCCGACGGTCCGGCCCAGCCCGGCCCCGGTGGCGAAGACCCCGACCAGGACCAGCAGGACCGCGAGCGGGGTGGACCACGGGCTGCGGCCACGGGCCGCCCGGGTGGGCGGCGGGGAGGCGGGCTGCGCGGCCATGGCGGGGTTCAGCGGCGGGCGGCGCCGCGGACGGTACGGGGCCGACGGGAGGCCGCCACGCCGACGACCGCCCCGGCCACGGTGAGCGCCAGGCCGACCGGCACGAGCAGGCCACCCAGGCCGATCCCGGCGGTGCCGCCGAAACCGGTCGCCGGCCCGCGGCTGGGCTGCGGATCGGGGGTCGATGCCGCCTGCTTCACCACCTGCAGCATGGTCGAGGCGGTCTGCCCGCTGGGGCACTCCAGCTTGACCCGGTAGTCGCCGGGGCGGGTGCGCTCCTTGACCATCGGCGAGGCGGTGAGCAGACCCCGCTGCGGCTGCACCTGGATCCGGCCGAACGCGTCCGAGACCACGGTCGCCGGGATCGAGTTGTCCCGGCAACTGGCCCGGATGCCCACCAGGAAGCCGGGCTCGACGGTGCTCGGGGTGACCTCGACGAAGATCATGTCGGCGGGTGGCGGGGGCTCCGTGGCACCGGGCGCCGGCTCGATGAGGGGCCGCGCGGCCTGGGCGGGCCCGATCGGCAGCGCGGCAGGCGGGCCGGCGGCGGGGCGCGGGACGGCCGGCGCCGGGGCCGCGCCGACCAACGGGGCGCAGGCGCCGACGGCGATCAGCAGCGCCGCGCGTCGCGTGACTGACACCATGCCCCCTCCCGGCGCCGTCGGCGGGTATCGGCGGTGTCGGGCGGCGGGCCACCCGTCCTGCCGTACGGGATGAATCCTCTCACCCCCGGCCGTGCAGCACATCCGATCCGCACCGCCGGTCGCGTACGCTCGGGTCGCTGTGACCTCCACCGACCTGAGTGCCGCCCCGCCGGCCCACGCCTCCCGCATCCGCACCTTCCATCCGCGTCGCGGTCGGATGAGCGACCGGCAGCGCGACGCGCTGGCCCGGCTCTGGCCCGCGTACGGGCTGGAGATCGCCGACCTCGACGGGCCGTTCGATCCGACGGCGCTGTTCGACCGGCGGGCGCCGCTGGTGCTGGAGATCGGCTCCGGCATGGGCGACGCCACCGCCGCGATGGCGGCGGCCGACCCGGACCGACACTATCTGGCGGTCGAGGTGCACACGCCCGGAATCGCCAACCTGCTGGAGCTGGTCGAACGGCACGGGCTGACCAACGTCCGGATGGCCTCCGGCGACGCGCTGGACCTGGTCCGGGCCATGCCGGAGGGCTGCCTGGACGCGGTGCACGTCTTCTTCCCCGACCCGTGGCCCAAGGCGCGCCACCACAAGCGTCGGATCATCCAGCCGACGCACGTGGCGCTGCTGCGCTCCCGGCTGACCCCCGGTGGGACGTTGCACTGTGCCACCGACTGGGCCGAGTACGCCGGCTCGATGCGGGAGACGCTGACCGCCGACCCCGAGCTGGTGGACGTGCACGGCGGCTTCGCGCCGCGGCCGGAGCACCGGCCGGTGACCAAGTTCGAGCGGCGCGCGCTGACCGCCGGACGGGAAATCTTCGACCTGATCCACCGGCGGCGCTGAACCCGGTTGGCGCGGCGGCCCATGATCCAGGCACGATGGGAGCCGCCATGACACTCACCGCCGCGCTGCCGAAGAGCGCCGACCCCGACACCCTCTACGACGCGTTCGCCGGCTGGGCGTCCGAGCGCGGTCTCGACCTCTACCCCCACCAGGAGGAGGCGGTCATCGAGATCGTCTCCGGCGCGAACGTGATCATGAATACGCCGACCGGCTCCGGGAAGAGCCTGGTGGCGATCGCCGCGCACTTCGCGGCCCTGGCCGACGACCGGACGACCTTCTACACCGCGCCGATCAAGGCCCTGGTATCCGAGAAGTTCTTCGCCCTCTGCGAGGTCTTCGGCGCGGAGAACGTCGGCATGCTCACCGGCGACGCCAGCGTCAACGCCGACGCCCCGATCATCTGCTGCACGGCGGAGATCCTGGCGAACCTGGCGTTGCGCGAGGGTGCCCGGGCCGACGTCGGCCAGGTGATCATGGACGAGTTCCACTTCTACGCCGAGCCCGACCGGGGCTGGGCCTGGCAGGTGCCGCTGATCGAGCTGCCGCAGGCGCAGTTCGTCCTGATGTCCGCCACGCTCGGCGACACCACCCGCTTCGTCGACGACCTGACCCGGCGCACCGGGCGGCCGACCGCCGTCGTCCGCTCGGCCGAGCGGCCGGTCCCGCTGCTCTTCTCGTACGCGATGACGCCGCTGCACGAGACCCTGGAGGAGCTGCTGGAGACCAAGCAGGCGCCGATCTACGTCGTGCACTTCACCCAGGCCGCCGCGCTGGAACGCGCCCAGGCGCTGATGAGCGTCAACGTCTGCACCCGGGCCGAGAAGGACATGATCGCGAGCGCGATCGGCAACTTCCGGTTCACCTCCGGCTTCGGCAAGACGCTGTCCCGGCTGGTCCGGCACGGCATCGGCGTGCACCACGCCGGCATGCTGCCCAAGTACCGCCGCCTGGTGGAGACCCTGGCCCAGGCTGGGCTACTCAAGGTCATCTGCGGCACCGACACCCTCGGCGTCGGCATCAACGTGCCGATCCGCACCGTGCTCTTCACCGGCCTGTCGAAGTTCGACGGCACCCGGACCCGGCTGCTCAAGGCCCGGGAGTTCCACCAGATCGCCGGCCGGGCCGGGCGCGCCGGCTTCGACACCCTCGGCCGGGTCGTGGTGCAGGCCCCGGAGCACGTCATCGAGAACGAGAAGGCCCTGGCCAAGGCCGGCGACGACCCGAAGAAGCGGCGCAAGGTGGTGAAGAAGAAGCCGCCGGAGGGCTCGATCGGCTGGGGTGAGCCGACCTTCCAGCGCCTCGTCGAGGCCGAGCCGGAGCCGCTGACGTCCAGCTTCCAGGTCAGCCACTCGATGCTGCTCAACGTGATCGGCCGCCCCGGCGACGCGTTCGCCGCGATGCGGCACCTGCTCACCGACAACCACGAGGACCGGGCCGCGCAGCGCCGGCACATCCGCCGGGCCATCGCCATCTACCGGGCGCTGAAGGCCGGCGGGGTCGTCGAGGAGCTGCCCGAGCCGGACGAGCAGGGCCGCCGGGTCCGGCTCACCGTCGACCTGCAGCTCGACTTCGCGCTCAACCAGCCGCTGTCGCCGCTCGCCCTGGCCGCCATCGAGCTGCTCGACACCGAGTCGCCGTCCTACGCGCTCGACGTGCTCAGCGTGATCGAGTCGATCCTGGACGATCCCCGGCAGATCCTCTCCGCCCAGCAGTTCAAGGCGCGCGGCGAGGCGGTCGCCGCGATGAAGGCCGAGGGCATCGAGTACGAGGCCCGCCTCGAACTGCTCGACGAGGTGACCTGGCCCAAGCCCCTGGCGGAGCTGCTGGAGAACGCGTACGAGATGTACCGGCAGGGCCACCCGTGGGTCGCCGACCATCAGCTCTCCCCCAAGTCCGTGGTCCGGGACATGTACGAGCGGGCGATGACCTTCCCGGAGTACGTGCAGTTCTACGGGCTGTCCCGGTCCGAGGGCCTGGTGCTGCGCTACCTCGCGGACGCGTACAAGACGCTGCGCCAGACCGTGCCCGAGGACGCCAAGACGGACGACCTGGCCGACCTCATCGAGTGGCTGGGCGAACTGGTCCGCCAGGTCGACTCCAGCCTCATCGACGAGTGGGAGCGGCTGCGCAACCCGTCCGACGTCGCGGAGGTCGCGGCCTCGCTGGACGACCGGCCGCCGGCGGTCACCCGCAACGCCCGGGCGTTCCGGGTGCTGGTCCGCAACGCGCTGTTCCGCCGCGTCGAGCTGGCCGCCCTGCGCCGCTGGGATCTCCTCGGGGAACTGGACGCCGAGAACGGGTGGGACGCGGACGCCTGGGCGGACGCGGTGGAGCCGTACTTCGAGACGTACGACTCGATCGGGGTGGGGCCGGACGCCCGCGGCCCGGCGCTGCTCGTGATCGAGCAGGGCCGGGAGAAGTGGACCGTGCGGCAGATCCTCGACGACCCGGAGGGCGACCACGACTGGGGCATCAGCGCCGAGGTCGACCTGGCCGCCTCCGACGAGACGGGAGCGGCGGTCGTCCGGATCACCGACGTCGGACAACTGTAGAACATTTGTTCGAAGGGTCGCCCGGGATGTCCGGGCGGCCCTTTTTGCACCCTGGGCGATGTCAGCGCCGTCGATTAGAATGTATGTACTAATCGGGCCTCTTGAACTGGGAGGATGCTCGTGACCGCGCCCACCTCCACCGCCCCGCTCACTCCCTACGCGACCCTGCTCGGGTTCGCCCGGTACGTGGACCGCACCGGGCCCACCAAGGCCACCTTCGTCGGGGGCCTGCGCAAGCAGCGGGCGAGCCGGCACGGCTTCAACCCGCACGGCCAGTTCGTCAAGGCACTCAAGGCGGATGTCGCCTTCCACACCGGCGGCACCCACCTCGCCCAGGTCGCCGACCTGGTCAAGCCCCGCTGGCGCCCGCTCTACGAGGCCCTCGTCCCCGGCGCGACGACCTGGCTGCACTCGCTCGGCGATCCGATGGGCCTCGACCTGGCGCAGACCCGCGACGCCCTCGCCATGCTGGGCGACCTTCCCGTCAAGATCAACCCGCACTTCGGCGTCCGGTACGCCGACGGCCGCGCCGAGGCGGTCCGCCTGCACTTCGACGAGGCGCCGCCGAGCGAGGAGGCCACCCTGGCCACGCTGCACCTGATGGCCCGGCACATGGACGCGGTCCTGCCGCACGCCGAGCCGGTCCTGGTCGACGTCCGCCGCGGCGAGTCCCACCGCATGCCGGCCGACGCCAAGCCGGCGCAGGTCGAGCAGTGGCTGGCCGGCGAGGCCGCCGCCTTCCGCGCCATCTGGTCCACCGCCGCCTGACCCACCCCCACCTTCCACGCCTCAAGCGCGCTAATTCACGGAAATAGTGGCTACCCGGCGCCGGGTAGCCACTATTTCCGTGAAAGCGCGGAGCGGCGGGTCGGGGTTGTCCACAGGGGGTTACGCGGCGGAGGCGGGGTGGGCAGGGTGAGGGGTGTCTCGCAATCCTCGTCGGCCGGCCGAACTTGTGGGCAAGGTCTTCTTCGCACGGGAGGCGGTCCATCGTGGACTGCTCACCAGAAACGACCTGCGGAGCAGTGCGTGGCGGCAACTCTTCCACAACGTGTACGCCGATGCCCGCCTGGAGATCTCGCATCTCACCCGCTGTCGGGCCGCGGCGTCGTGGCTGTTCCCGCCCGGCTGCGCCATCGCCGGCCGGTCCGCGGTCGCGGTCCTCGGCGGGCCGCAGCCCGGTCCCGACGAGCCCGTCGAGGTTCTCGTGGAACCGTCGGCCCGGTTCGGACCCGTTGCTGGCCTGCGCATCCACGTCGCAAAGTGGCAGGAGGGGGAGGTGGTGCGGGTCGCCCGGGTGCCGGTCACCTCGGCAACCCGCACCTGCTGGGACCTCGCCTACTGGCTGGACCTCGTTGAGGCTGTCGCGCACGTCGACGCGTTGGTGCACCAGGGCGCCGCCCAACCTGCCGAACTCGCCGCGTACCTGAGGCGGCGCCAAGGGGACCGGGGTGCTAGGCGCTTCGCCGAAGTGCTGAGCCTCGTGGACGGTGGAGCGGAATCACCGCCGGAGTCACGACTGCGGGTACGACTCATCCGCGCCGGCCTTCCTCGGCCCGTAACCCAGCACGTCATCGAGCGGCACGGCCGTTTCGTGGCGAGGGTGGATCTGGCGTGGCCGGACCTGAAGGTGGCCGTCGAATACGACGGACTGTGGCATCACGATCCCGACCAGTTCCACCGTGACCGACAGCGCCTGAATCAGATCCTGGGCGACGACTGGATCGTCCTGCACGTCACGAGCAGACGCATGGCCGAGGACTTCGAGGGCATCCTCGCCGAGATCCGCACCGCCCTCTCGGCCCGCAGCCAACGCCCCTGACTCCCCTGCCACGCACAACCCACGCCGCCCGAGCGCAGGTTCACGGAAAGAGTGGCCATTTCACGTCGGATGGCCACTCTTTCCGTGAGTTAGCGCGGACCAGGGGCGGGGGCGCGGCGTGGAGGTCAGGCGGGGAGGTGCTGTTCGAGGTCGTCGAGGATCTTGTTGGCGGCGGTGACGCCGATGCCGGTCATCCAGGTCTCGTCGGAGACGACGTGGGCCTTGCCGGCCTTGACCGCGGAGAGGCCCTGCCACAGGGCGCCCGCGGACACCTTGGCCTGCTCGCCGGCGGCCTTCTCGCCGTACGCGGTCACGAAGATGACGTCGCCGTCGACCTCGTCGACCCGCTCGGGGCTGACCAGGTCGAAGCGCTTGTCCTCCTTGCCGTCGAGGCGCTGCCGCTCGGGCCGGCCCAGGCCGGTGTCGCCGATGACGATGCCGGAGAACGAGTCCGGCCCGTACACCCGGATGTTGCCGGGGATGAAGCGCACGATGGAGATCTTCCGGCCGGCGGCGTCACCGAGCGAGGCGCCGAACTCCCTGGCCCGCTTCTCGTACGCGGCGAGCAGGTCGCGAGCCTGCTGCTCCCGGCCGAGCGCCTTGCCGTCGAGAAGGAAGTTCTCCTTCCAGGTGATGCCCACCTTCTCGGTGAAGACGGTCGGCGCGATGGCGGACAGCTCGTCGTAGAACTTCTCCTGGCGGAACCGGCTGCCGAGGATCAGGTCCGGCTTGAGCGCGGTGATCGCCTCCAGGTCGGGCTCGGTGAGCACGCCGACCTCCTTGATGCCGGCGAGCTTCTCCGGGCCGAAGTAGGTGGGCCAGCTCCTCGCCTCGCCGGCGGTCGCCGCGCCGACCGGCGTGACGCCGAGCGAGAGCGCAGTGTCGATCTTGTCGGTGTCGAGCACCACCACGCGCTTCGGCGCGGCGGGCACCTTGGTGGCGCCCATCGCGTGGGTGATCTCCCGGGTCTGGCCGGTGGCGGTGCCGGCGGCGGGGTCGCTCTTCCCACAGGCGGTGAGGCCGACGCCGAGGGCGAGGGCCGCGGTGAGGGCGGCGGCGAGTCGACGCATCAGTGTCCTTTCGAACGGTACGGGTCGGCGCGCGGTCAGGCGTCGCCGACGGAGCTCCGGGCCGCCGGTGCGGTCGGACCCGGGGAAACGGTCTCGCCGGCCGACCCGGCCGACGGCACGGGCAACTGGCTGGTCGAGGCGAGCGGCGGGCTGGTCGGGCCGGGCACGACGAGCGGGGCGCCGCTGACCGGGCAGGGCACGACGACGCAGTCGAGCCCGAACACGTCCCGGACCAGGTCAGCGGTGAGGATCTCGCGCGGCGGGCCGGCGGCGACCACCGCGCCGGCGCGCATCGCGACCAGGTGGTCGGCGTACCGGGCGGCCTGGTTGAGGTCGTGCAGCACGGCGACCACGGTGCGGCCGCGTTCGGTGCGCAGCCGGTGCAGCAGATCGAGGACCTCCACCTGGTGGGCGAGGTCGAGGAAGGTGGTCGGCTCGTCCAGCAGCAGCGCCTCGGTGTCCTGGGCGAGGGTCATCGCGATCCAGACCCGTTGGCGCTGGCCGCCGGAGAGGGTGTCCACCGGCCGGTCGGCGAGCCCGGCCACGTCGGCCAGGATCATCGCCTGCTCGACGGCCCGGCCGTCCGCCGTGGACCACTGCCGCCACCAGCGCTGGTACGGCTGCCGTCCCCGGCCGACCAGGTCCGCCACGGTGATCCCCTCGGGCACCAGCGGGCTCTGCGGCAGCACGCCGAGACGCCGGGCCACCTCGCGGGTGGGCAGGTCGCGGATGGCGGTGCCGTCGAGCAGCACCGCGCCGTGGCGCGGGGTGAGCAGCCGGGCCATGGTGCGCAGCAGGGTGGACTTGCCGCAGGCGTTCGGCCCGACGACGACGGTGAACGCGTCGGCGGGCAGGTCGAGGTCGAGCCCGTCCAGGACGGTCCGGCCCTCGTAGCCGACGACCAGGTCGCGGGTGGACAGCAGCGCGGTCACGACCGCCTCCCTCGGGTCCGCAGCAGCAGGAAGATCAGGTACGGCCCGCCGATGGCGGCGGTGAGCACGCCGGCCGGCAGTTGGGTGGGGGCGAGCAGCCGGCGGCCGCCGAGGTCGGCCAGCACCAGCAGCAACGCCCCGAGCAGCGCCGCGCAGAGCAGCGGGGGCCGCTCGGCCCGGACCAGCCGCCGGGCCACCTGCGGGGCGACCAGGGCGACGAAGTCCACCGCCCCCACCTGCGCGGTGACCGTGGCGGCGACAAGCACGCCGGCGCCGGCCAGCCCGATCCGCCGGGCCGCCGGCCGCAGGCCGATGCTGCGGGCGGTGTCGTCGTCGAGGGCGGCGCTGTGCAGCGCCCAGCCGGCCCAGAGCAGCACGGGCAGCAGCACGGCGAGGGTGACCGCGATCCAGGCGGCCTCGCTCCAGCCCTTGCCGGCCAGGGTGCCGATCAGCCAGACCTGGGCGCGCAGCCCGTCGATCGGGTCGGCGGCGAGCATGACCACCTCGGTGAGCGCGCGGAACGCGAAGGCCACCGCCACGCCGGCCAGGACGAAGCGCTGCGCGGCCAGGCCATGCCGGGCCCCGAGGGCGAACACCAGCGCGGCCGCGAGCAGCCCGCCGAGCAGCGCGGCCGGCGCGACCAGGATCGCGGCCGCACCGCCGGTGAGGGCCACCGTCGCGGCGAGCCCGGCGCCCTGGGTGACGCCGATGACGTCGGGGCTGGCGAGCGGGTTGCGCGCCACGGACTGGATCAGGGTGCCGGCCACCCCGAACGCCGCCCCGGCGAGCGCCGCGAGCATCGCGCGGGGCAGCCGCAGGTTCAGCACCACCAGGTCGTACGGGGTGCCGGCCCCGGAGAGCGCGCGCAGCACGTCGGCCGGGGCGACGTACGGGGTGCCGACGGTGAGGCTGAGCACGAAGGCGGCGGCGAGGAGCACGAGCAGGACGGACGCGACCAGCATCGGACGGCGGCGGATCCGGACCGTGACCGGCCCGAGCCGCAGCAGCGACCGCCGCCCGGGCAGGGCGAGCGTCGGTGCGGTCACGCGGTCACCACCCGGGCGCGGCGGACCAGGAAGGCGAGCAGCGGGGCGCCGATCAGCGCGGTGATGATCCCGGCGGGGACCTCCCCGGGCGGCGCGACGAGCCGGCCGACGATGTCGGCGGCGAGCAGCAGGGCCGGCCCGAGCAGCCCGGCGACCAGCAGGGTCCACCGGTGGTCGGCGCCGACCAGGGCCCGGGCCAGGTGTGGTACGGCCAGCCCGACGAACGCGATCGGTCCGGCGGCGGCGACGGCGGCCCCGGTGAGCAGCACGGCGGCGATGCCGGCGCCGAGGCGTACCAGGGCGACCCGGTTGCCCAGGCCCCGGGCCACGTCGTCGCCGAGGGCGAGCGCGTCGAGGCCCCGGGCGACCAGGGCGGCCAGCGCGGTGCCGGCGAGCACGAAGGGCAGCACCCGCCCGGCGACGCCGACGTCCCGGCCGGTGAGCCCGCCGACCACCCAGAAGCGGTACTCCTCGAAGGTGCGGGCGTCGATGCTGAGCAGCGCGTACACGACCGCGCCGAGGCCGGCGTCGAGGGCCGCGCCGACCAGCGCGAGGGTGACCGGGCCGGCGCCTTCGCGGGTGCGGTTGGCCACGGCGAAGACCAGCAGTCCGGCCAGCAGCGCGCCGGCGACGCCGAACCAGACGTACCCGGTGAGGGTGCCGACGCCGAAGACGGCGATGGCCAGCACCACGCCGAACGACGCGCCGGCGCTGACGCCGAGGATGCGCGGCTCGGCGAGGGGATTGCGGGTGACGGCCTGGAAGAGCACCCCGGCCAGGGCGAGCGCGAGGCCGACGACCAGGCCCAGGGCGGTACGCGGCAGCCGCAGTTCCCGGACGACGGTGGTGGCGTGGCCACCGTCCGGTGCGCTCAGCGCTGTCCACACCTCCCCGACGGCGAGCGGCCGGCTGCCGAGCGCCAGGCTGGCCAGCAGCGCGGCGACGAGCAGGAGCGTCGCCGCCAGGGCGACCGCGAGGCGGCGGCCGGCGCTTCGGCGGCTCGGGGTGCCGGCCCGCGCGGGCCGGACGGCGAGGGTGGTCACGAAGTCTCCCGCTGTACTTAGGGTTGCCTCACCTTAGCGGTTCAGCTTAGGCATACCTAACCAGCGTTTGTCGATCTCCGGTCGACGGCTTGCACCTCCCCCAGGTGGAGCAGCGAAGGTGGGGGCATGAACGGAGAGCCGCGCTACTCGATCGGCGACCTGGCCCGGCGGACCGGGCTGACGGTCAAGACCATCCGGTTCTGGTCCGACCGCGGCATCGTGCCGCCGACCGACCGCGGCCCGACCGGCCGACGTCGCTACGGGATCGAGGCGGTCGCCCGCCTGGACCTGGTGCGCACCCTGCGCGACCTGGGCCTGGACCTGGCCACGATCCGCCGGGTGGTGGACCGGGAGGTCCCGCTCGCCGAGGTCGCCGCGGCGCACGCCGAGGCGCTGGCGACGCAGATCCGGGTGCTGCGGCTGCGCCGCGCGGTGCTGACGGCGGTCGCCCGACGCGGGTCCACCCCCGAGGAGATGGAGCTCATGCACAAACTGGCCAAACTCTCCGAGGACAAGCGTCGACGTCTGGTCGACGACTTCCTCGACGCCACCTTCTCCGGCCTCGACGCCGATCCCGCATTCGCGGGCATCCGGCGCACCCTGACCCCCGAGCTGCCCGAGAGTCCCGATGTCGAGCAGGTCGAGGCCTGGGTGGAGCTGGCCGAGCTGACCCAGGATCCGGACTTCCGCGCCGGCCTGCGACGGATGGCCGAACAGCACGCGGCGGACCGCCTCGGCCGCGAGAGCGTCCGCCGGGACGCGGTCGCGGTCGTCCGGGACCAGGTCGAGCCGGCGCTGGCCGCCGGCGTGGACCCGCTCTCACCCGCCGCCGAGCCGGTGGTCGCGGCGGTCACCGACCGGTACGCGCGGCTGTGCGGCCGCCCCGACGACGCCGAGCTGCGGCGGCGGCTGCTCGACCGGCTGGCGTCCGCGAACGACCCCCGCCGGGAGCGGTACCTGCAACTGCTCTCGGTGATCAACGGCTGGCCGGCGGGCGAAAGCCTGGCCCCGGTACTCGACTGGTCGATCCGCGCCCTGCGCCGGCCGGGCGCCGATGATGGCCGGTCCTAATCCGAAGCCGCGGATCCCTCCTTCCGCTTCCTCGCCAGCGCCGCGGTACCGCCGATCGCCGCCGAGAGGGCCGCCGTGCCGCCGATGGCACTCGCGGCACTCATGCGAAGGGAGGGACGCTGGGACCCACCGTCACCGGCGTGCGGGGCGCCCTCCGGAAGGCGGTGTGGCCCGTGCGCCCCGCCGTCGCCCTTCGGCCGGCCGACGACTTCGTACGGCCGCATCATCTCGTTGTCCTCGTGTTCGAGGATGTGGCAGTGCCACACGTACCGACCGGGCAGGTCGAAGAGGGCCTTGACCCGGGTGATCTGGTCCGGTAGGGCGACCACCGTGTCGATGAAGCCCCTCTCCTGCGGCAGCGGCTGCACCACCGTGCCGTTCCGCAGTTCGCGGTTGTACAGCTGGAACTGGACCTCGTGGATGTGGATCGGGTGGGCATCCGGGGTGTTGTTGTAGATCTCCCAGATCTCGGTGGAGTCTAGGGCTACCGACTCGGTGATCTCGTCGTCCCACCGCTTCGCTGTCGCGTTGGGATCGAACGTGCCCGTACCCAGCAGGGCCGCGCTGGGACCGCAATCTGTTCGGGATGTCAGCTCGTTGAGCGAGACCTGCCGGACCTTGTCCTTCTTCCCCAGGGGTTTGAACCTGGGCAGGCGGAGTTGGTCCGGCGGGACGCTCCTGTCGTGGCCGACCCGCGGATGGACCACGAACTTCATCACCTGCCCGGTGGTGGCAGGATCCGCGAAAGGCTCGGGGTCGTCCGGCGCCGGCGGGAACGGACCGTCCGGACCCTCGTTGATGAGGAACAGCTCCGTACCGACCGGCACCTTGCTGAAGTCCAGGATCACGTCGGCCCGCTGCGCCGGAGAAAGCAGCAGCGACTGAAGTTCCACCGGCCTGGGCAGAAAGCCACCGTCGCTGCCGATCTGCCAGAAGGTCAGCGCCACCGGATCGACCGGCCGGGGAGCGGTCGGGTTGGCCACGATCTTCAGCACCAGGAACCGCGAGTTGCACCCGTTGAGCAGGCGGATCCGGTAGCGGCGCTGCTCGACCTCGAGCTTCGGCCAGGTCCGGCCGTTGACCACCATCGTGTCGGCGAAGAACTCGGGGTTCCAGATCGGTGGCACATCGCCGTTCGGGATGTAGTCACCGGGCTCGGTGCAGTCGCCGAAGAACGCCCGGCTGTCCGGGTAGAAGAGCGAGCCGTCCGGCTTGAACGACCGGTCCTGGATGACGACCGGGATCTCGTGGTAGCGGGTGCCCGGCTTGTCGCCGAGAGCCGGAGCGGGACCGGGCAGCACCCCCGGCGGCAGGTCGGACGAGCCCCCGCGCAGCAGGTAGAAGCCGGCCGGACCGGCGTACACGTTCTGCCTGGTCATGCCGAGTGTGTGGTCGTGGAACCACTCGGTGGTCGCCCGCTGGTCGTTGTCGTAGTGGAAGGTCGCGGTTCCGGGCTCCCACCTGATCCCGTGTCGCCGCTCGAACTTGCGCCGGAACTCGTCGTAGAAGGTGCCCACCGTGGCAAAGCCGGCGGGGATGTTGCGCGCCACCGGCAGATACCAAGCCTCGGGATACCCGTCGCTCTCCTCTCTGCTGTGTCCACCGTGCAGGTGCACCACCATCGGTACCGGGCCGTCGTACGGGCCGGGCGTCTTGTCAAACCTGGTTGTGGAGTCGCGGCCGGCGATCCCGCCCGGTGGATTGGCCCAGTGCAGCGTCGGGTCGACCGGCAGCAGGTGCGGCCGGAAGTTGCCCTTCTTGTCGACGAGCTGGTTGATCCAGGTCACCCGCACCGGCTCGTCGACCCGGGCGTTGATCGTGAACGCGGGAAAGTTGAACGTGCGCTTGTCCAGGGCGGAACCGTAGCCCCACACCGTAGTGCCGGGCAGGCCCGGCGGCAGGACCTGCTGCCGGAACTGCCGAACGCCGATCAGATACTCGTCGATCTTGTGCTTGCCGCCCTTCCGTGCCGGTGGCATGGCTGGCGGGATCACCAGGTCGGTCACGTACTTCGCGATGGTGGCAGCATCTGTGAGGGGCTGTGCCAGTGGGATCGGTGCCGCCCACGAACCACGGGGCGAGAGAAGTACGGCCGCCCCACCAGCGGCGCCCACCATCAGCAACTGCCGTCGCGATACCACCCTGCCTCCTTCATGTCCACCTCGCCAGAATCACACTGATCGCGAAGTTAGTCGGTGACTACACCGTTCGTAGACATGAGGCAGAATTGAACCTGATGGGGCAATACGATCCGCGACCCAGGCAAACTTGGGCGGGCCCGGGCGACGCCGTAGCGCGACTCCTAAGCTGGCATCATGCGATTCGACCAGCACACCGTGGTGCTCCTGGTCCGCCCCGACCATCCGCCCGAGCTGCCCCGGGACGCGCTCGACCGGTTGCAGGACGCGCACCTGGCCCACCAGGCCGGGCTGGTGGAGCAGGGTGCCGTTTTGGCCGCCGGCCCGTTCCTCGGCGGCGACGACCAGCGGATCCGCGGCTTCGTGGTGCTCGGGGTCGACCCGCAAATGGCCCGTGAGCTCTACGCCAACGACCCCGCCGTGAGTTCGGGGCAGCTGGTCGCCCGGGTGATGAGCTGGATGGTGCCCGAGGGCGTGCTCCGCTTCGAAGAGGTCGCGGTGCCGACCGCCATGTTGGAGCTGGCCGCCGGGGACTAGGCGCGGGCCTGGTCCTCCGCGGCCTGGCGGCTGCCCGGCACCACCGGCATCGGCCACACCCCGGTCCGCGGCGCCGCCGGCACCTCGACCTGGTGGTCCGCCCAGACGTACGTCTCGGGCAGCAGGCTGGCCACCGGGACCGCCCGCAGCCCGTCCGGCGGGCCGACGATCACCTTGATCGACGGGAAGTAGTCCAGCAGCACCTGCCGGCAACGACCGCACGGCGGGATGACACCCCGCCCCCGGTCGCCCACCGCGACGATGGTCTCCAGCTCGCCCACGCCCGCGGTGGCGGCGGCGCCGATCGCCACCACCTCCGCGCAGGGGCCCCCGGTGAAGTGGTAGACGTTCACGCCGCTGAAGATCCGGCCGTCGGTGGCCCGCGCGGCGGCCGCGACGGTGTGGTTGTCGCTGCGGCAGCGCAGCTTCGCGACGGCGGTCGCGGCCTGCACCAGCGCCCGGTCGGTATCCCGCATGAT
Source organism: Micromonospora mangrovicola (assembly GCF_047200535.1). Classification (NCBI taxonomy): domain Bacteria; kingdom Bacillati; phylum Actinomycetota; class Actinomycetes; order Micromonosporales; family Micromonosporaceae; genus Micromonospora; species Micromonospora mangrovicola. The sequence continues at coordinate 24,937 of NZ_JBJZOG010000067.1, forward strand.
CATCCCGCCCCAGCAGTCGACGTGCCCGACATCGGTCGGCGAAAACTCTAGCCGCTCCGGCCCGCGACCCTGCTCAGGCAGGCCGGGCACGCCGCCGGTATGCGCGCATCTTGGCCCGGCTGCCGCAGATGCTCATGGTGCACCAGCGGCTGCGCCCGGCCGGGCTGCGGTCGTAGTAGACCCAGCGGCACTCGTGCGCGGCGCACGCCTTCAGTCGCGGCCAGGCGCCCTCCGCGACGGCGGCCAGGATGCTCCGGCCGACCTCGGCGACCAGCACGGAGACCCCCGACAGGCCCGGCAGGGGTGCGGGACGCGCGCGTCGGGCGGGATCGATGGCGACGGTCAGCGGCGCTCGGCGGAACAGCTCGTCCAGCACTTCCGCCGGTTCTGGGCCGGCCACACCGTGTCGGTGGTCGGCACGCAGGTCACGGCGGTCGCGCTGCCCCTGGTGGCGTCGCTGACGCTGGACGACGCGCGGGTGGCGGCCGCCGAGCCGACGGCGGAACCCGGCCGCCGGGAGCGCGACCGGCTGAGCCCGGCCGCCGGGCGGTAACCCGCAGGCGCTGCGACGCGCGCCTGCCTATCCTTGGCGACGACATGCAGAATCCAGCCGCACCCGCCGTACCCGAGACCGCCCGCGACCTGCACCGCCGCCTCTCCCCCCTGCTGTTCCGCGACCAGCGCCGGCTGCAGCGGCGGCTGGACGGGGTTCGCAAGCTGCGCGACCCGCAGCGGCGGGAGTCGGCGCTCGCCGAGATCGCGGCCGAGGTGACCCGGGCCGAGGCGCGGCTGGCGAGCCGGCGGGCCGCCGTGCCGGCGATCACCTATCCGGCGCAGCTACCGGTCAGCGAGCGCAGGGACGACATCGCCGCCGCGATCCGCGACCACCAGGTGGTGATCGTGGCCGGCGAGACCGGGTCCGGCAAGACCACCCAGCTGCCCAAGATCTGCCTGGAGCTGGGCCGCGGGATCAACGGGCTGATCGGGCACACCCAGCCCCGCCGACTGGCCGCCCGGACGGTTGCCGACCGGATCGCCGAGGAACTCGGCACCGAGCTGGGCGACGTGGTCGGCTACAAGGTCCGCTTCACCGACCAGGTGAGCGAGAACAGCCTGGTCAAGCTGATGACCGACGGCATCCTGCTGGCCGAGCTGCAGACCGACCGGATGCTGCGCCAGTACGACACGCTGATCATCGACGAGGCGCACGAGCGCAGCCTCAACATCGACTTCATTCTGGGTTATCTCAAGCAGCTGCTCCCCCGCCGTCCCGACCTCAAGGTGGTCATCACCTCGGCGACCATCGAGACCGACCGGTTCGCGAAGCACTTCGCCGACGCCGAGGGCGACCCCGCGCCGATCGTCGAGGTGTCGGGGCGGACCTACCCGGTGGAGGTGCGCTACCGGCCGCTGGTCGAGGTCACCGAGGCCGAGGAGGAGGACGAGGCCGACGAGGAGAACGTCCGGGACCAGATCCAGGCCATCGGCGACGCGGTCGAGGAGCTGGCCGCCGAGGGGCCCGGAGACATCCTGGTCTTCCTCTCCGGCGAGCGGGAGATCCGGGACACCGCCGACGCGCTCGGCAAGCTGGTGCAGAAGAAACGCAGCCTGCTGGGCACCGAGATCCTCCCGCTGTACGCCCGGCTCTCCACCGCCGAGCAGCACCGGGTCTTCGCCCCGCACGCCGGACGCCGGGTGGTGCTCGCCACCAACGTCGCGGAGACGTCGCTGACCGTCCCCGGCATCAAGTACGTGGTGGATCCGGGCACCGCCCGGATCTCCCGCTACTCCAGCCGACTGAAGGTCCAGCGGCTGCCGATCGAGCCGGTGTCGCAGGCGTCGGCCAACCAGCGCAAGGGCCGCTGCGGGCGTACCTCGGACGGCATCTGCATCCGGCTCTACGACGAGCAGGACTTCACCTCGCGGCCGGAGTTCACCGACCCGGAGATCCTGCGCACCAACCTCGCCTCGGTCATCCTCCAGATGACCTCGATCGGGCTCGGCGACATCGGCGCGTTCCCGTTCATCGACCCGCCGGACCGGCGCAACATCACCGACGGCGTGAACCTGCTGCACGAGCTGGGCGCGCTCGACCCGACCGAGACCGACCCGGCGAAGCGGCTCACCGCGACCGGCCGGCGGCTGGCCCAGCTCCCGGTCGACCCCCGGCTGGCCCGGATGGTGCTGGAGGGCGAGCGGAACGGCTGCGCCACCGAGGTGATCGTGATCGCCGCCGCGCTGTCCATCCAGGACCCGCGTGAGCGCCCCGCCGACAAGCAGGCCCAGGCCGACCAGGCGCACGCCCGGTTCGCCGACAAGGAGTCGGACTTCGTCGCGTACCTCAATCTCTGGCGGTACCTGCGCGAGCAGCAGCGGACCCTGTCCTCCAGCGCCTTCCGCCGAATGTGCAAGGCGGAGTACCTCAACTACCTCCGGGTGCGGGAGTGGCAGGACATCGTCAGCCAGTTGCGCCAGGTGCTGCGTACCCCGGACGCGGGCGAGGGGCGGCGGGGCCGGCGCGGCGGGACCGACGCCGCGGCCGACGGCGGCCGGCGCGGCGCCGGCGCGGACCTGCCGGAGGAGATCGACACCCCGAAGGTGCACCAGTCGCTGCTGCCCGGCCTGCTCTCGCACGTCGGGCTCAAGGACGCCCAGAAGCATGAGTACCTGGGGGCGCGCGGCGCGAAATTCGCGATCTTCCCCGGGTCGGCGCTGTTCAAGAAGCCACCGCGCTGGGTGATGGCCGCGGAGCTGGTGGAGACCTCCCGGCTCTGGGGCCGGGTGGCCGGCCGGGTCGAGCCGGAGTGGGTGGAGCCGCTCGCCCAGCACCTGGTCAAGCGCAGCTACAGCGAGCCGCACTGGGAGAAGAAGCAGGCCGCGGTGATGGCCTACGAGAAGGTCACCCTGTACGGCATCCCGATCGTCACCTCCCGCAAGGTCAATTTCGGCCGGATCGACCCGGCGCTGAGCCGCGAGCTGTTCATCCGGCACGCCCTGGTGGAGGGCGACTGGCAGACCCACCACCAGTTCTGGCGCGACAACCAGCGGCTGCTGGCCGAGGTGGAGGAGCTGGAGAACCGGGCCCGGCGGCGGGACATCCTGGTCGACGACGAGACGATCTTCCAGTTCTACGACCAGCGGATCCCCGCCGACGTGGTCTCCGGCCGGCACTTCGACACCTGGTGGAAGAAGATCCGCCGGGAACGCCCGGACCTGCTCACCTACACCCGCGAGCTGCTGATCAACTCCGGTCGCGGCGGCGTGGACGAGACCGACTACCCGGACGAGTGGCGGGCCGACGGTGTCACCCTCCCGCTGACGTACACCTTCGACCCGACCGCGCCGACCGACGGCGTCACCGTGGACATCCCGCTGCCGCTGCTCAACCAGGTGCCCGCGGAGAGCTTCGACTGGCAGGTGCCCGGGCTGCGCGAGGAACTGGTGATCGCGTTGATCCGGTCGCTGCCCAAGGCGGTCCGGCGCAACTTCGTCCCGGTCCCGGACTACGCCCGGGCCGCGCTGGCCGCGATCACCCCCGGCGCGGAACCGCTGCTGGACGCGCTCAGCCGGCAGCTGCGCCGGATGACCGGGGTGACCGTCCCGCCGGACGCCTGGGACCTGGCGAAGCTGCCGCCGCACCTTCGGGTCACCTTCCGGGTGCTCGGCGACGGCGACGAGCCGGTCGCCGAGGGTAAGGACCTGCCGGCCCTGCAACGCCGGCTCCGCCAGGAGGTACGCCAGGTCGTCGCCGCCGCCGCGCCGGACGTGGCCCGCACCGGGCTGAAGGACTGGAGCGTCGGCACCCTGCCGCGCACCATCGAGCAGGTCCGCGCGGGGTACGCGGTGACCGCGTACCCGGCCCTGGTCGACGAGGGCGCCACGGTCGGGGTGAAGGTGTTCGACTCCCCCGCCGAGCAGGAGGCCGCGCACTGGGCGGGCACCCGGCGGCTGCTCCGGCTGACCGTGCCCTCCCCGGCGAAGTTCCTCCAGGGGCGGCTCTCCAACGAAGCCAAGCTGGCGCTGTCCCGCAACCCGCACGGCGGGGTGCAGGCGCTGATCGAGGACGCGGCCGGCGCGGCGATCGACAAGCTGATCGCCGACGCCGGCGGGCCGGCCTGGGACGAGGCGGGCTTCGCCGCGTTGCGCGACAAGGTCCGCGCCGACCTGGTCGACACGGTGGTCGAGGTGATGAACCGGGTCCGCCAGGTGCTCGCCGCCGCGTACGCGGTGGAGCAGCGTCTCGGTGCCACGAGGAACCTGGCGGTGGTGGCCGCCCTGGCGGACATCCGCAACCAGCTCACCGGGTTGGTGCACGCCGGCTTCATCACTGAGGCCGGGTACGCCCGCCTGCCCGACCTGCTGCGCTACCTCACCGCGGTCGAGCGCCGGCTGGACCGGCTGCCCGGCAACCCGCAGCGGGACAAGCAGCAGCAGGACCGGATCGCCGTGGTGCAGCGGGAGTACCAGGACATGCTGGCCGCGCTGCCGGAGGCGAAGCGGCGCTCGGCGGCGGTCCGGCAGATCCGCTGGATGATCGAGGAGCTGCGGGTGAACGTCTTCGCACAGGCGCTCGGCACCCCGTACCCCGTCTCCGAGCAGCGGATCTACCGGGCGATGGACGACGCCGAGGGGCGCTGACGAGCCGGGCGCCGGTGACGTAGCCGGACGGAAGATCAGGTCCGGTGGGGTCTAGAGCGGCTCCACGCCGGCCGGCAGTTGTTCGGCGGCGGTGGCGTCGTGGACGTACTCGAGCAGTATCCGGCGCAGCTCGCGGCCGGCGTGGGTGGGCACCACGTCCCGGCGGCGGGCCACCGCGATGGTCCGCCGTACGCCGGGCGGGGCGAGCCGGGTGACCCGGATGCCGGCCCGCCGGGCCACCACGATGCCGGGAACCAGGGCGGCGCCGAGCCCCGCCTCGACGAAGCTGAGCACGGCGTCCATCTCCCCGCCGTCCACCGACAGGGTCGGCTCGAAGCCAGCCTCCCGGCAGGCCTGGAGGGTGGCGTCGCGCAGGTCGTAGCCCTCGCGGAACATGACCAGGGGCTGGTCGCGCAGGTCGGTGATGCGCAGTTCGCCGGTGACCGGGTCGGCGGGCAGCGGGTCCACCGAGGCGGCCACCAGGCTCTCCCGCAGGATCGGGTCGGCGCGCAGGCCGGGATCGGTGCCGGCGGCCGGCATGATGACCAGCGCCAGGTCGAGGTCGCCGCGGAGCAGGTCACGGATCAGGTCCTGGGAGCCGCCCTCCTCCACCCGCAGGTCGACGGTGGGGTGGGCGTCGCGGAACCGGCGCAGCACCGGGGGTGCCAGCGAGGTGGCCAGGCTGGGGGTGGCGCCCAGCCGGACCCGACCCCGGCGCAGGCCCACCAACTCCTGCACCTCGCGGGTGGCGGTGTCGACGTCGGCGAGGATCCGCTTGGCCAGCGGCAGCAGCACCTCGCCCGCCGCGGTGAGGGTGATGTTGCCCCTTACCCGTTCGAACAGCGGAGCCCCGAGGTCGGTCTCCAGGGCGTGAATTTGCTTACTCAACGAGGGCTGGGTTATCCCGACAAGATCGGCAGCCTGGGTGAAATGTCGTACTTCTGCGACCGCAACGAAGTACCGGAGCTGATGGAGCTGCATCTAGATAGCCTATGGCTATCAAGACTGCGAAGTCGATGCATTGGACGCCTGATCCAAGTGCTCCTAGCGTCGGTCGGGTGGTAATCACGAAAACTCGGTCGCCCATCCGCACCAATGTCGGGCTCAAGGTCGTCATGGCGGTGACGGGCATCATCCTGGTGCTGTTCCTGATCGCGCACATGCTGGGAAACCTGAAGATCTTCACCGGCGCGGAGGCGTTCAACCACTACGCGCACTGGCTGCGCGACCTGGGCACCCCGCTGCTCGCGCCCGGCTGGTACCTGTGGCTGCAGCGCACCGTCCTGGTGGTCGCCGTGCTGGCCCACATCGGTGCCGCCACCGTGCTGGCGCTGCGCGCCCGGGCCGCCCGCCCGGTCCCGTACGCGCACCGCAAGAAGATCCACGTGAACTACGCGGCACGCACCATGCGCTGGGGAGGGGTGATCATCCTGCTCTTCGTGATCTACCACATCCTGGACCTGACCACCGGCACCCTCAACCCGGTCGGCGACTCCACCCGGCCGCACAGCAACGTGGTCGCCGACTTCGCGCCGGACCGCTGGTACGTCACGCTCTTCTACACCCTCGCCGTCGTCACCCTCGGCTTCCACCTGCGCCACGGCGCGTTCAGCGCGTTCCGCAGCCTCGGTCAGCAGACCCCGAGGGGTGAGCGCCGGGCCAGGACCGCCGCGCTGGTCTTCGCCGTCGCGCTGACCGCCGGCTACCTGGTGGTTCCGTTCGCCGTACTCACCGGATTGGTGGCCTGACATGGATCTCTACACCGAGGGCGACCCGATCGCCGACACCAGGGCCCCGGACGGCCCCATCGAGACCCGGTGGGAGCGCCACCGCTTCGAGATGAAGCTGGTCAACCCGGCCAACCGCCGGAAGATGACGGTGATCATGGTGGGTACCGGCCTGGCCGGCGGCTCGGCCGCGGCGACCCTGGCCGAGCAGGGCTACCACGTCAAGTCGTACTGCTTCCAGGACAGCCCGCGCCGGGCCCACTCGATCGCCGCGCAGGGTGGCATCAACGCGGCCAAGAACTACCGCAACGACGGCGACTCGGTGCACCGGCTCTTCTACGACACGGTCAAGGGCGGCGACTTCCGGTCCCGGGAGTCGAACGTGCACCGGCTGGCCGAGGTCTCGGTCAACATCATCGACCAGTGCGTCGCCCAGGGTGTCCCGTTCGCCCGCGAGTACGGCGGCCTGCTGGACACCCGGTCCTTCGGCGGCGCGCAGGTACAGCGCACCTTCTACGCCCGGGGCCAGACGGGTCAGCAGCTGCTGCTCGGCGCGTACCAGGCCCTCGAGCGGCAGATCGGCCTGGGCAACGTGGAGATGAACGCCCGCCACGAGATGCTCGAACTGGTGATCGTCGACGGCCGGGCCCGCGGCATCGTGGTGCGCGACCTGGTCACCGGTGAGATCAGCACCGAGATGGCCGACGCGGTCGTGCTCGCCTCCGGCGGGTACGGCAACGTCTTCTACCTCTCCACCAACGCCAAGGGCAGTAACGTCACCGCCACCTGGCGGGCGCACCGCAAGGGCGCGCACTTCGCCAACCCCTGCTACACCCAGATCCACCCGACCTGCATCCCGGTCTCCGGCGACCACCAGTCGAAGCTGACCCTGATGAGCGAGTCGCTGCGCAACGACGGCCGGGTGTGGGTGCCGAAGGCCAAGGGCGACAACCGCAGCCCGAAGGACATCCCCGAGGGCGAGCGGGACTACTACCTGGAGCGGATCTACCCCTCCTTCGGCAACCTGGTCCCCCGGGACATCGCCTCCCGGGCCGCGAAGAACGTCTGCGACGAGGGTCGCGGCGTCGGCCCGACCGGCCTCGGCGTCTACCTGGACTTCGCCGACGCGATCAGGCGGCTGGGCCGCAAGGCCATCGAGGCGAAGTACGGCAACCTCTTCGAGATGTACGAGCGGATCACCGGCGAGGACCCGTACGAGGTCCCGATGCGGATCTACCCCGCCGTGCACTACACGATGGGTGGCCTCTGGGTCGACTACGACCTCCAGTCCACCATCCCCGGCCTGTTCGTGATCGGTGAGGCCAACTTCTCCGACCACGGGGCCAACCGGCTCGGCGCCTCGGCGCTGATGCAGGGCCTGGCCGACGGCTACTTCGTGCTGCCGAACACCATCGCGAACTACCTGGCCTCCGGCGCGCTGGAGAAGGTCGACGCCAGCCACCCCGATGCGGTGGCGGCCCGCGCCGAGGTCGAGGCGCGGATCCAGCGGCTGCTGGCGATCAACGGCGATCGGACGGTGGACTCGTTCCACCGGGAGCTGGGCCAGATCATGTGGGAGCACTGCGGCATGGAGCGCTCCGAGGCCGGGCTGCGCAAGGCGATCGACGAGATCCGCACCCTGCGCGACGAGTTCTGGCAGCGGGTCCGCGTGCCGGGCGACGGCGAGGGGCTCAACCAGTCGCTGGAGAAGGCCGGCCGGGTGGCCGACTTCTTCGAGCTGGCCGAGCTCATGTGCATCGACGCCCTGCACCGCGAGGAGTCCTGCGGCGGCCACTTCCGGGCCGAGCACCAGACCCCGGACGGCGAGGCGCAGCGCGACGACGACCGGTTCGCCTACGTGGCGGCCTGGGAGTACACCGGCACCGGTCAGCCCGTGCTGCACAAGGAAGACCTGAAGTTCGAATACGTCCACCCGACGCAGCGGAGCTACAAGTGAACCTGACCCTGCGCATCTGGCGCCAGAAGGGCCCCGAGGACAAGGGTCAGATGGTGACCTACCAGGTACAGGACGTGTCCCCGGACATGTCCTTCCTGGAGATGCTCGACGTGCTCAACGAGCGGCTGATCCTCGACGGCGACGAGCCGATCGCGTTCGACCACGACTGCCGTGAGGGCATCTGCGGCATGTGCAGCCTCATGATCAACGGTGAGGCGCACGGGCCGCAGCGCGGCACCACCGCCTGCCAGCTGCACATGCGGCAGTTCTCCGACGGCGACACGATCGACATCGAGCCGTGGCGCGCCCGCGCCTTCCCGGTCGTCAAGGACCTGGTGGTCAACCGGAGCGCCTTCGACAAGGTCATCTCCGCTGGCGGGTACATCACCGCGCCGACCGGTAGCGCGCCCGAGGCGCACTCCACCCAGGTCGCCAAGGCCGACGCGGACGCCGCCTTCGAGTCGGCCGCCTGCATCGGCTGCGGCGCCTGCGTGGCCGCCTGCCCGAACGGCTCCGGGATGCTCTTCACCGCCGCCAAGATCAACCAGCTCTCGCTGCTGCCGCAGGGCCAGCCCGAGCGGTACACCCGGGTGATCGGCATGGTGGACGCACACGACGAGGCCGGCTTCGGCGGCTGCACCAACATCGGCGAGTGTGCCGCGGCCTGCCCGAAGGGCATCCCGCTGACCACCATCGGCCGGCTCAACCGGGACTTCCTCAAGGCGACGTCCAAGCGGGCCGGCACCGCGGGCTCCTGAGCCCACCGGCGGGCCCACCGCCGCCGACCCACCGACCGCCGCGTCCCGCACCGGGACGCGGCGGTCGGCTCTTTCCGGGGTACGGGGCCGCCCGGCGCCGAGCCGGGCCCGCCCGTTGCCGCTGCGCCGAGCCACAGGGCCTCTTCGACCCGCTACAAACTTGATGACGTCAGTGATTCACCACGTCCGGCGGAGGTTGTCGCGTGGCCACGGCAGGCGGGCCCGCCGCAGGCCGACCGGAGCCCCGGGGCATCGACCGGC
>NZ_JBJZOG010000068.1:0-34230 GCF_047200535.1 Micromonospora mangrovicola
GAGCCGAATCGCAGAGGCCCTTGACGTGATCGCCGCAGACGACGCCAGGCCCCGGACCAAACGCGAGATCGAAAGGATTACCGACCTTGGGCATGACACCGTCGCCCGAGCCTTTCGACAAGATGCGGAAGAAGAGAACACTTACCGGATCACCGAGAAGTTCACCGCCCTCGCTCAGCAGCTAGGCAGCAACCGGCGCAGCCCTGCTCGCGAGAAGGAGCTCGCCCACGAACAAGAACTCGCGGACCTGCGACGGGAGGCCTCGGATCTCAACAAGCAGCTGGACCGTTACGCCATGTCGCTCTACGCCTACTACCTTGCCGCACAGCCGCAGCCGGACGGCGCGTCGGCCACTGATCCCATCCCCATCGGGCGCAATCGAAAGCGGCAAAGGTAACGACCTGGGGATCAATTATGGTGGGTGTTGGGGGTTGGACATCGGGCTGCGGCCCGGTCGCTGGCCAGGCCCGCTACGGCTCGGATGACCTCTGGTAGGACGTCGCGGCGGCCGGTGAAGCGTTGCAGGGTGCGCCACCATTTGATCGCGGCGATGGCCTGTTCGGCGGGGATACGTTGCGAGGACTGGGCTTCGCGGACGGCTTCGTAGGCGGCGACCTCGCCGGGTGGGCGTCATTCTTCGGTTTTAGCGGTGGGGCGATGACCTGGTCGAGGTGATCCTTGGCCAGTCCGCAGTAGCCGGCGTCGACCAGGAACTGAACGTCGGGTAGGCGCCGAGGAGGACATCGATGCCTTCGGTCCGCACATGCCTTCGGTCCGCACGGCGGTCTGGTCGTTTTGTCGGCCTGGGCGGATGGTGCCGGCCCACATCGGCCTGCCGTGGGCGTCGGAGGCGACGGTGGCTTTGATCGGGTTCTGTTTCTTCTTGCCGGATAAGCACGCCCGCCTGCCGGGCTGGTTGGCCTTCCGGCGGCGGACCTGGATCTCGGTGCCGTCCAAACGGACGGTAAGTCCTTCGGCGCCGGCGTAGGCGAGGGCGTCGGCCAGAGTGGGCAGTCGTTGCCCGGTTGGGGTGGCGAAGCCGCGGTTGGCCAGCAGTGGCCGGACCTGACGTAGCGCGCTCGACACGGTGGAGCGGTCCACGTCGTAGAGCAGGGCCAGGGCCCGGTGGGGCAGGGGTCAGACGGAGCCAGGCCAGGGTGCATAGCAACCGATCGCGCAGGGTCAGGGTCTCGGGGTGTCCGGCGCCGGGCCAGCGGACCAGCACCGATCGGAAAACAGCCCAGAACCAACGGCAAACAACAACTGCTGAACACACAGGTAAGGGCAGGGCCAAACGCTCATAAGGGCAAAGTCAAACGCTCAGCCGTCCCCACGACCGGGAGCCTGCCGTCCGCAGGTAGCCGCGCAGACAGGCATCACAGTGGCAGTAGATGCGAGGTACCACCGCGAACCTGACCCCCGCCCGGTGCACCGGCGACCGGCGGGAGCGGTGGAGCGGTGGGCCGGGGGTAGCCACTGCTCGGTCGGCGCTCACGGGCAGACTAATGGTGTGCCAGTCATCACCGCCGTTCTCGGGGATATCACGACGCAGGACGTTGACGCCATCGTCAACGCGGCGAACAAGGCTATGCGCGGAGGCGGCGGTGTGGATGGCGCGATCCATCGCAGCGGAGGCCCAGCGATCCTGCGCGACTGCATCGCCCGGTTTCCGAACGGCCTTGCCACGGGCGACGCCGGATGGACCACGGCAGGCGTCCTGCCCGCCCGGTGGGTCATCCACACGGTCGGCCCGAACTACAACGCCGGGCAGCGCGACCGCTCCCTGCTGGTGTCGTGTTACTGGCGCGCGCTTAAGGTCGCCGACGAACTCGGCGCGCGCAGCGTCGCGTTCCCGCTGATCAGCACTGGCGTCTTCGGCTGGCCGCGTGCCGATGCCATCGGGGCGGCGATCGAGACCATCGCGGCTGCCAGGACCCGTGTCGACGAGGTACGGCTCGTCGCATTCGACGAAGCCGTGCACAAGCAGATCCGTGCGGCGCTCTGGCTCCAATGTCCGCCGCCCGTCGGCGCAGGCACGGTCGGCTCCTTGTTCGAGCGCGAGCCGATCCAGTACTCCCTGCGCGGCGATTCCTACCTGTGGCGGGAACTTCGTGCGCGGTTCGCCGACACGCCGCTGCCAGACGACTGGTTCACCCTGCGGACGCTCATCACCGACACCATCGAGCAGGTCGTTGGCGAAGCTCTCACCAGCCGCGAATCCACACCGTGGCACGACAACACCGCAGCGATATACCTCCCCGAGTTCGACCCAGGCCACGGCATGTCCGCCGGCGCCGTTCACCTTCCGTGGTGGGTGCACACGGGAGTGCCGATCTTGCTCGACCGCTACGCGGCGCTACGCGAATCCCACGGACTCCGGGATGGCTGACCCACTCTCACCTACCCGGCACAACGGGCACACCGGTCAACCCATCATGCGCTCACTCGCCGCCTACGACCACTAACCCCCAGTAGTTCAGCCGGTCAGCGGCATCGAAGATCATCGCCTCGCTTGCTTGACAATGCTGGTGACAGAAGTGGCGACGTGCCGCTTCGCGACCTCGGCGCGACGCGCCACACCGCCGTTGGACATGACCGCGCCCTATGACCTGCGCATGGGCCCGGGCCCGCCCCGTTGGCGCCAAGGCTTTGGCAACCAGGAGCGTGTTGAGGTCCGTTAGTACGCGTGTTCTAAACTTCGTTGTATCGTGCGTGGGTGACAACGTCCGACAAGGTCGAACCGGGGCCGCACGACATCAGCGCCAAACAGCAGCGCATCCTGACGGTGATACGGGAGTGGATCCAGCAGCACGGTTATCCACCCACGGTCCGTGAGATCGGCGCGGTGGTCGGGCTGAACTCCCCCTCGTCAGTGGCGCACCACTTGAAGGCGCTGGAACGGCGTGGCCTGCTGCGCCGGGATGCAAACGCGCCCAGGGCGGTCGACATTCGCGGGGCGCAGGCTGGGATGGCACCGACCGGAGGAGATCAGCCGGGCGTCAAAGTTCCGGTGCTCGGCACTATCGCTGCCGGCACCCCGATTCTCGCCGAGGAACACGTCGAGGACGAGCTGACGCTGCCTCGCGCCCTAGTAGGGCACGGCACGTTGTTCGCCCTGACAGTCAAAGGCGACTCCATGATCCAGGCGGCAATCTGTGATGGCGACGTGGTCGTTGTGCGCCACCAGCCGGTCGCCGAGAACGGTGACATCGTCGCCGCGATGATCGAGGGCGAGGCGACGGTCAAGGTCTACCGGACCCGTGACGGTCGGGTGGAACTGGTCCCCCGCAACCCGCTCTACGAGGTGATCTCCGCCGAACACGCGGTCATCCTCGGCAGGGTCGTCTGCGTGCTACGTCGCGTTTAGGCGAGGCCAAGGCCTGTTCGTCGACTCCGGTGCCGCCCTTCGCCCTGCACGACGCGAATTAGTTCGTGCGGTTATCTGTGCAGGCTGCTTGGGCTAGCGCGCCCAACGGGACATCGACCGCATGCGCGATGGCGTGCAGGACGCCGATGGTGCAGTTCTTGCGGCCGTGTTCGACGTCGACCAGCATCCGGCGCGAGACGCCGCTGCGCTCGGCGAGGCCGTCGAGGGTGAGGTTGGCCGCTTGTCTGGCCTTCGCTATCGCATGTCCGAGCGCCGCGAGGTCGGCGGGTGGCGGCGGCTCGATCACAAGAGTTCAGGCAAGTAGCCGTTGGAACTCTTGTCAGCGCACGATAGTGCACTGAGTATGAGCGGATGTCGCTGTCAATCGCCGCTACGCTGCCGCTTCTTCGGGCAACCGGCCTCGACCTAGACTACGGGGCCGGGCGGCCGTGACCGAGAATCCGACCGCTCGCGCACCCGGCCTTCAAAAGCCCGATCGGATGGTCGACCGCCACTTGGCCTACCGTCTCTTCGACGACCGCCACCCGTCCGCCCCATGGGTCGGCGCAAACACGATCGCCGGTCAAATGGCCCGCCTTCGTCGCGCGGTCTGGCAGGCACTCGTTGACTCCGCCGACGAGACCATGAAAGTAGCGCTGTCAGCCACTCAGATCGCGGCAGCCATCGCTACCGCGTCCGGACGACGTCCAGCGAACAGAGCTAACATCCAGTCCGCGTTGAGATGGCTTCGAGAGGCTGGACTGTTGAAGGTCATCGACCACGGCACCGGTCAGGAGTGCAACACCTACCAGCTCTGCCTTCCGCGCCCCAAAGCGCCGCCCCGACCCCGGGGACCCGCACAAGATCACCGGCTCCGAGCCTTCGACCAACGTGCCACCGCATGGAGCCCGCAAAGACGCCGAGCCTGGCGGGCAGTGTGGCAGGCTGTGCTCGCAGCGGCCGACTCAGAGGGCGAATTCGCCGGCGATGTAGCAAAGCTTGCTGACGCGGCGAGCGACAAGCTCGGCATCGACATCGCTGACGAGACAGTAGCCAGATTCCTGCGATGGAGCATCGCCACTCAGCTAACTGTTCAAGCTCGTGGCGGACGCGTTCCCCTGTACCGAATTCGGCCGTAGCTTGCACTGTGTTCCGGCGTTGAGGTCCGTCTGCGGCTGACCGTGGTGGGTGGTGCCCCGGCGTCGTTACACCGGAGAACCGGCCGAGTACCCCGCGTTGTCGATGGCCTCCGCACCGCGCTTCGCGGCAGGTGATCGCGGTGTGCTTGTCGATGCGGCCCGGGTGCACCCAATGCAAGACACCTGGCACCCCAGCACCCGGTCTCATCGAACCCGGCCGCCGTCGTGTCGGGGATACGCCCGAACACGATGCCGAGGAATCCGGCCAGATCATGGGCGGACGCCGCGATTTGGCAGATGAAGGAGCGTCCCCGTCTTCGTCCGACGTGCCGTAGCGTGATCCCGCCCGTAGGGGCGATGCGCGGTCTGGACAGCCTTTGGCAGGATGGGCCGGCGCCGACTGTCGGCGACCAGCACGAGCTGGAGCAGAGAGCAGGGTGGTGTGACGTGCGGGAGGAGAGTCGGCGGTGGCACGAGATCACGCCGTCCGAGTTTCCGCACGAGCGGGAAGGGCTCGCCCACCTGCGCGAGCTGCTGCCCGACCGGAGCCCGTTCCACGCCTGGACGAATTTCGAGTTCCGTGACCGAGACGGTAAGTGGTACGAAGTTGACGCCCTGGTGCTCGGGGAGCGCCGGCTGCACCTGGTGGAGCTGAAGCACTACCAGGGCACGATCACCGGCAACGCGTACCGCTGGCAGCGCCTTGGGCGTAGCGAGGATTCGCCGCTGCTGCTCGCACGGCGTAAGGCCCAGCGGCTCAAGGGCGTGATCACCGACGCGTTGCGTGAGCTGCAACCGAACTTGGGTTCACGGCATATCCCGTACATCCAGCACAGTGTGTTCCTGCACGCACCCGACGGGCGGTGCGCGCTGCCGCCCAGCGAGGCCACCGACCTGTTCGGCCGGGATGACCAGCAGGCGCGCAGCGGTCTGCCCAGCATCGCCCAGCGGCTGCTGGAGCCGCCGCTGCCCGGCGAGCGGGCCGGACTGATCGACCAGGACGACCTGCTGGTGGCCCTGTTCGAGCGGATCGGCTTCGCGCTGCGCCGGGAGCGGGAGGTGGGCTCCTGGCGGCTGGTCGGCCCGCCTCTGGCGGAGGGGGACGGCTGGCAGGACTGGCCGGCCGAGCACCGGTTGGCCCGCCGCGATCAGGCCCGAATCCGCTTCTTCGTCAGCCGGCCGGGCGCCTCCGAGGCCGAACGGCGGGGCATCCACCAGCTCGCCGAGCGGGAGTACGCGCTGACCAGCCGGCTGCACCACGACTGGGTGCTGTGCCCGCGTGACCTGGTCGAGGACGAGCTGGGTGTGGGGCTGGTCTATCCCCGTGACGACGAGTCCCGCCGGCTGGACCTGTGGCTCGACGACCACGGCGACGCACTGACCCTGGTCAACCGTGTGCTCATGATCCGACAGCTCTCAGAGGCGCTGGCCTACGCCCACCGCCACCACGTGGTACACCGCGGGCTGACGCCGGCCGCGGTTCTGGTGCAACGCAGCGGTGACGAGATTGAGGTACGGCTGGGTGACTGGCAGGTTGCCGGGGCGGACAAAGCCGGGGCCAGCCGCACCCCGGGCGGCAGCCCCGCCTCCGGCGAAGTGGCCACCCGCCTATTCGCGGCACTCGAGGGGCGCGCGGCTGCGGACCCGGAACAGCAGCGCGCGCACGCCTACCTTGCCCCCGAAGGGCGCTGGAACCGCGACGCTGACCGGGTCCGGCTGGACGTGTTCGCCCTCGGCGCGTTGGCCTATCACATCGTGGCCGGGCGTCCGCCGGCCGGTAGCGCCCTCGACCTGCGGGACCGACTGACCCGCGACGGCGGTCTGGACCTGGTGGCCGATGTGCCCGAAGTGCCCGCGAGCCTGCGACAGCTCGTGCTGAATGCAACCCGGCCGGTGGTCGGCGAGCGGCTCAGCGACGTGCAGGCCTTCCTCGCCCAGCTCGATCAGGTAGACCGGGAGACCCAGGCGAGCGCCGCCGGGGTGGTGACAGACCCACTGGAGGCGGCCCCTGGCATGCTGCTTGGCCAGCGGTTTGAGCTGGTGGGCCGGCTGGGCTCGGGCTCGACCGCGGTCGGGATGCTGGTGGCTGACCGGACGGCCGGTGGCGAGCGCCGCGTGCTCAAGGTTGCGCTCGACGACGCCGCTGCGGCCCGTCTGCGTGGCGAGGCCGAGGTGCTGACGGCGCTGGCGAAGGTCAACCATGCGCGGCTGATCCGGCTAGTGGAGCCGGAGCCGCTGCGGGTGGGCAACCGCACCGCCTTGTTGCTGGAGAGCGCGGGTGAAACCACGCTCGCGGAGGTCCTGCGGGAGCGGCCCCGACTGTCGCTGGACCTGCTGGAGCGTTACGGCACCGACGTGCTGGAAGCGGTTGTGGCGCTCGACAAGGCCGGCGTCGACCACCGCGACATCAAACCGGCCAACCTGGGGGTACGCGAGCAACGCAGCGACCGGGCCAAGCACCTGGTGCTGTTCGACTTTTCGCTGTCGCGGGCCGGCGCCTCGGCAATCGAGGCCGGCACCCCGCCGTACCTCGACCCGTTCCTCGGCGCTGCAGCCCGGCCCACCTGGGACTCAGCCGCCGAACGGTACGCGGCCGCAGTCACCCTGTTCGAGATGGCCACCGGCCAAGCACCCCGCTATGGCGACGGCCGCTCTAACCCGGCAGTGATTCCCGACGAGGCCACGATCGATCCCGGCCTGTTCGACCCGAGCGTGGCCAGCGCGCTGGTCGACTTCTTCCGCCGCGCACTGCGACGGGACGCCCGCGAGCGCTTCCACACCGCGACGGAAATGCTGGGGGCGTGGCGTGCCGTCTTCACTCATCCGGCCACCACTGTTCCCAAGGACGCCGACGATGTCGCCGCAGCGGCCCGGCCCTCGACCCCGCTGGCGGCGTCCGGCCTGTCGGCTCGGGCCCTGTCGGCGCTGGAGCCGCTGCGGCTGAACACCGTCGGCGACCTCGCCGCCGTCGACCCCGGGCAGCTGTCGCGTCTGCGCGGTGTGGCCGATCCCACGCGGCGGGAGGTGCGCAGCCGGGCCAAGCAGTGGCGGGAGCGGTTCGGCCCCGCGGCCGGCCTTGTGTCGACGCCCGACCGGGCCGCTGCTGACCCGATCGCCGACCCGTCTAGCGCCGCCGACCTGCTGTTGCAAGTGGCCCGCACCCCCACCCGTCAGCGGTACGTAAGGCGTCTGCTGGGTCTGGACGACGATACGGCCACGACCGACGCGTTCGCCTCTGTGACCGACCTCGCCCCCGTCCTCGGCCTTGGCGGGCAGCCGCAGGTGTCGCGGGCGCTGGCCGACCTGCAGGAGACCTGGGCCGCTGAGGCCGCTGCCCGCACCCGCCTGGACGCGATCCTGGACCGGGCCTACGAGGCCCTCGCCGGCCTGGGCGGCCTGGCGGTAGCCGACGATGTCGCCGCGGCGCTGGCGCCCGCGTCAGAGGACCCGCGGTCGGTCCGGATCGTCGCCGGGCTGCTGCGCTTGGCCCAGGACCGCGCCGAGATCGTGGAGCGGGGCGGCGGCGACACGCCGCCGATCGTGCGACGCCGCCGCAGAGGCGGCCGAGGCCACCTTGTGGCCACCGAGCCGGCCCTGCTCGACATCGCAGACGCGCTAGGCGGGCACGCCGACGACCTGGTCGTTCGGGCTGTGGACTCCGGCGAGGACATCGTGCCGGTGGGCCGGGCAGCGGCCCGGCTGCGTCCGGTGTTGCCTGCCGGGTCGGCTACCCCGGACGACGTGCGACTGGTGCGGATGGCGGCGCGCCTGTCCGCTCGGGCCGCCGCGTCGCGCCGAGGCGAACTGCACGACCGCGACCTCGAACTGGCCGCCGCCGTCCGGATCGCCCTCGGCGGGCTGGCCCCCTCGGAGCAGCTGACCGTGCAGGACCTGGCCGACCGGGTCCGGGCCCGCTTCCCCGACCTGCCGGCGCTGCCCGCCAGGCCGCGGCTGGACCGGGTGGTCAGCGACGCTGGGCTGCCGCTGCGCTGGGACGGCGAGCACTACGCGGTGCCATCCCGCCGCAGCGACACCACGCTGGCCAGCCGCGCATCGGTGGTGGCCATCGAAGTCACCGGCGCCGCCGCCCGAGCCGCCGCCACCGAGGAGGACGCGAGGCTCGTCGACAGCGTACGCAGCCGCGCGTTCCTGGCCCTCGGCGTCGCCCCGCAGCGGCTCGACGCCGCCGCCCGAACTCTGGCCGACCGGCACCACGCGCGGGTGGTCGACGTGACGTCGGTCCTGCTCGCGGCCCTGCGCGAAGAGG
Organism: Micromonospora mangrovicola; assembly: GCF_047200535.1. Taxonomy (NCBI): domain Bacteria; kingdom Bacillati; phylum Actinomycetota; class Actinomycetes; order Micromonosporales; family Micromonosporaceae; genus Micromonospora; species Micromonospora mangrovicola. The sequence goes on from NZ_JBJZOG010000068.1 coordinate 8,774, forward strand.
CCGGCCGCCGCGGCGTGCCCTGGGATGCGGTACGCGCGGCCGACGCCGCCGAGGCGGGCAGCCGCCCGGCACAGGGCCTCGCCGCTCTGGTCCGTGCCGTGATCCCCGCAGTCGAGGTCGCGATCGCCGAGGCGGCCGACGACGCGGCCGAGGGAACCCGACCGGTACTGGTCACCGACGCCGCGCCGCTGGCCCGGTATGGGCACGCCGAGGTGCTGACCCGGCTGGCCGATCCGACGACGCGCCGCCGGCAGGCGGTGTGGCTGCTGCTGCCGGAGACCACCGGGGCCGGCGCGGCATTGGACGGCGTGCCGCTGCGGCTGGGCCACGGCGGGCAGTTCCTGCGACTCAACGACGATTGGCTGCGCGCACCGACGGTGGAAAGGGAGAAGGCATGACGGCTGAGGAGCGCCTGACCGGCGAGCTACGCGCCGAGTTGAAGGCGCTGGAGGACGACCTGCGCCGCCGGGTCGCTACCCAGCCGGCGGTGGATCGGGCATGGCGCGACCAGCACCAGGAGGCCCTGCAGTGCGGGCGCACCGCGGGGTCCTGGCAGGAGTGGTCCGACGACCGTGTCACCCAGGCGGCCGTCGCCTGGATCCTGACCACCGTGTTCATCCGGTTCGCCGAGGACAACAAGCTCGTCAAGCAGGTGTGGATCTCCGGACCGAAGGAGCGCCGGCAGGAGGCGCTGACTGCCCAGGCCGAGTTCCTGCGTAGCGAGGCGCGCACCAACCCGGACGTCACCGACCGGGAGTGGCTGCTGCATGCCATTAAGTACCTCGCGGGGATGCCGGCCACCCGGGATCTGGTGGACGAGACATCGGCCCTGTGGCTGGTCACCCCATCCGGCGACGCGGCGGCCCGGCTGCTTGCCTTCTGGCGGGAACGCGACGAGGACGGTGAGCTGCTGCGCGACCTGTCCGACGAGTCGCTGGACACCCGCTTCCTCGGCGATCTCTATCAGGAGCTGTCCGATGAGGCGAAGTCGCGGTACGCACTGCTCCAGACGCCGGTGTTCGTGGAGGAGTTCATCCTCGACCGCACACTGGCGCCAGCGCTAAAGGATCGGCCGCTAGAGGGCTTCAAGATGATCGACCCGACCTGCGGCTCTGGGCACTTCCTGCTTGGTGCATTCGCCCGGCTGCGGGAGCGGTGGGAGCGGCATGCCCCAGGGATGGAGCGGCGGGCCCGCGTGCAGAAGGCGCTGGACGCGATCCACGGGGTGGACCTGAACCCATTTGCGGTGGCGATCGCCCGCTTCCGGCTCACCATCGCCGCCATGCAGGCGTCCGGCGACGAGATGTTGGAGAACGCCCCAGCCTTCAACTATCACCTCGCGGTCGGCGACTCGCTGCTGCACGGACTGGACGAGTTCGAACTGGGACTTGGAGTCGACGCGCACCGTACGGCTGGCACGTACGTGTACCCGACCGAGAACCTCGCCTTACTCGGCGAAGTTCTGCAAAACGCGCGATACGACGTGGTGGTGGGTAACCCTCCCTACATCACAGTGAAAGACAAAGCGCTAAACCAGGAGTATCGCCGCAGATTCAGCTACCTCAAGGGCACCTATCCGCTGACAGTACCATTCATGGAGCGCTTCTTCGACTTGGCCAAGCACGGAGAGCGGCCGGGCTGGGTCGGGCAAATCACCAGCAACTCGTTTATGAAGCGCGAGTTCGGCGTGCCATTGATTGAGAAGTTCCTGACAATCAAGGATCTGCGCCTGGTCGCGGACACGTCCGGCGCCTACATTCCGGGGCACGGCACGCCGACGGTGATCCTAGTCGGGTGCAACCGCCGACCGGTTGGCAATACGGTGCGGGCAGTGTTGGGCGTGCGCGGCGAACCTGGCCGTCCCGAGGTGCCGGCCAAGGGCCTAGTGTGGACGGCATTAACCGAGCATGTCGACGAGCCTGGTTACTCGGACGAATGGCTTACGATCGCCGACCTCGGCCGCAAGTTCCTTGCCACTCACCCCTGGTCCCTTTCCGGCGGCGGCGCCGTAGCTCTTTCCGAACAACTCCAGCAGGCTGTCCACTCGCGATTGGGATCCTCGCTTCGCGGCTGGGGCGCTGTTGCCCTTACTAGAGCTGACCCGGTATATGAAGCCGAACAACGCCCTATTCGACCGGTTCTTGGCAAAGCGCAGCCTTTCTTGACGGGCGAGGACGTTCGCGATTGGTCCCAGACGCCACACAGCTATGTGATTTTCCCCTATGATGACAATCTTGCGCCAGTCGAGGAACCAGACACCATTAGGTTTCTCTGGCCCTGGCGATGCCTATTGAGTAAGCGCGTTGCGTTCGGCAAGACGCAGCTAGAACGTGGTCTGCCATGGTTCGCATATTCTATGCTCTTCGTCGAACGGGTCGGAAAGACCAGCCTCAACTTCAGCGACCTTGGAACCCACTTCCACGCGGCGCGGAGTACAGGACTGCTCTCCAATAGTCACGCTCCTGTGTTGATCTTCGATTCGGAGCAAGATCTTCTCTCGGCGCTTGGACTACTGAACTCCTCAGTCGCCTGCTTCTGGCTCAAGCAGAACAGCCACGACAAGGGAAACCGCGGCGGCGAACGCTCAACAGCACGCTATGTCTGGGAGAGGTTCTACGAGTTCACCGGCACGACGTTGCAGGACTTTCCGGTGCCGCACGCGCTGCCCTTGGATCGGGCGCGAGTGCTCGACGGGCTAGCGCGACGGCTCGGGGAGTTGAGCCCGGCGGCAACCGTCATCGCGCGTACCCCTTCTCGGGAAACGCTCGACGGCGCGCGACGGGCGCACGCCCGCGTCCGAGCGGAAATGATTGCACAGCAGGAGGAGTTGGACTGGGAGGTCTATCGACTGTACGGCCTGATCGACGACGACCTCACCTACTCTGGCGACGAACTGCCAGTGCTCGCGCTGGGCGAGCGGGCGTTTGAAATCGTGCTGGCCCGACAAGTCGCCGATGGCACCGAACAGGCGACCTGGTTCGAGCGGCACGGGTCCACCCCGATTACCGAGATACCGACGCATTGGCCGGTGGCCTACCGTGACCTCGTGCGAAGGCGGATCGAGCTGATCGACTCGCACCCTTATCTGCGGCTGCTGGAGCGCCCAGAGTACAAGCGGCGCTGGGCGGCCGAGCCGTGGGAAAGACAGGAAGAGCGGGCGCTGCGCGGCTGGCTGTTGGACCGCATTGAGGACAGGCGGTTCTGGTTCGACCGGGCCGGCGCGCCTACTCCCCGGAGCATCGCCCAGCTAGCCGACGAGGTGAATCGTGACCCCGACCTGGTCTCGGTGCTGGCCCTATGGGAGGGACGCCCAGACGTGCCCGCGGTGACGACCCTCCAGCGCCTACTGGCTGACGAGGCGGTGCCCTACCTGGCCGCGTACCGGTACACGGAGAGCGGGCTGCGCAAGCGGGAGGCGTGGGAGCACACCTGGGCGTTGCAGCGCCGGGAGGATCAGGGCGAGAAGTTCGGCACTGGTCCGGACAACCCGCCGATCCCGGTGCCGCAGAAGTACACCTCGCCCGACTTTGCACGAAAGGCGTACTGGACGCATCGCGACAAGCTCGACGTGCCAAAGGAGCGGTTGATCCTCTATCCCGAGGCGGGCCGGGACAACGACCCCACTCCGGTGCTCGGCTGGGCCGGCTGGGATCATTCACAGCAGGCATTCGCCCTCGACCAGTTGCTGCGGTGGCGGGAGGCCGAGGGTGCCCCGGACGAGAAGCTGATCCCGCTGGTGGCCGGCCTCGCGGAGCTGCTGCCCTGGGTGGAGCAGTGGCACACCGAACGGGACGCGTTCTACGGCGGGGCGTCTGCGGCGGACTTCTTCCGGGAGCAGCTCGACCTGCGCAGCCGGCAGGTGGAGCGCACCCGCGAGCAGCTGGCCGCTTGGCGCCCAGCCCCGCCCCGCCGTGGTCGTGGACGAAAGGCGAAGACAGCATGAGCATCTTGCTGCGGGACATCATCCACATCCCGGAGACTGCCGGTGCCGACGACTACGTGCTGCGGCTGACCGAGGGGGTCGGCAAGGGCCGGCTGGCTCGGACCGTCAAGGAGTACGTGGTCACCGACGCGCTGGCCGAGGCGTTTGACTCCGCGCTCGGGCTGGTTGCGTCTGCGATCCAGGACGACCAGAGCCGGGCGGCGTTCCTGTCCGGCTCGTTCGGTTCCGGCAAGAGCCACTTCATGGCTGTCCTGCACGCGTTGCTCGGCGGGGAGGCGGCCGCCAGGGCGATCCCGGAGCTGCAGCCTTCGGTCGCGCGGCACGATTCGGTGCTGGCGAACAGGAAGATCCTGCGGCTGGCGTTTCACTTTCTAGAGGCGCGCAGCATCGAGGAGACGATCCTCGGTGGGTACGTGGCCCAGATCTTGGCGCTGCACCCGGGATGCGACCTGCCGGCGGTGCATCGCAGCGATGCGGTGCTGGTCGATGGTGAGCGGATGCGCAAGCGCCTCGGCGACGATGCGTTCCTCGCTGGGCTCAACGAGCACGTGGCGGTTGCTGACGAGTGGTCCGGTGTGCTCGAGGGAGACGAGCCGTGGACGGCGGAGTCCTACGACGCCGCGCGGGCGGCGGCCTCGGGCAGCGAGGCCCGGCAGAGGCTGGTCTCGGCGCTGGTCCGCGCCTACTTCACATCGTTTACCCAGACGGGTGAGTTCGTCACGCTGGACGAGGGCCTGGCGGCAATGTCCCGGCACGCCAAGGGGCTTGGTTACGACGCCATCGTCATGTTCCTCGATGAGCTGGTGCTGTGGCTGTCGTTCGCCGTGCGCGACCGCGAGTTCTTTGGCCGGGAAGCCCAGAAGATCACCAAGCTGGTCGAGTCAGGACTGGGTGAGCGGGCCATCCCGATCGCGTCCTTTGTGGCGCGGCAGCTTGACCTGCGCCGCTACTTCGTTGACATGGGCGGCGGTGCCGGTGCCGAGCAGGACGCATTGGACAAGGCGTTCCGCCATCAGGAGGGGCGATTCCTGCCCATCGTGCTCGGCGACGACAACCTGCCGTACGTGGCGGAGAAGCGGCTGCTCCAGCCGAAGGACGATGCCGCGAGGGAGACCCTCGACGAGGCGTTCCAGCAGCTCGACCGCCGGCCCGAGGTGTGGGACGTGCTGCTGGACGGAGTCAACACCGATGACAGTCACCGTGGCTCCGACCAGCTGGCGTTCCGGCGTACGTACCCGTTCTCCCCGGCCCTGGTTTCGACGTTGCGTACGCTCGCCTCGGCCATGCAGCGTGACCGCACCGCGCTGAAGGTGATGCAGCAGCTGCTGGTGCGCCAGCGGGACCACCTGACCATCGATGATGTGGTGCCGGTCGGCGACGTCTTTGAGCTGGTGGTTGACGGCAATCAGGCGCTGACCCCGGAGATGGCTGGCCGGTTTAAGAACGCCCGCACCCTCTACCAGGAGAAGCTGCGCCCGGAGCTGCTACGCGAGCACAAGTTGGCCGAGGCCGACCTCGTCGTCTTGCCCCGTGAGCACCCCTTCTGGGCCGACGACCGGCTGGTCAAGACGCTCGCGCTGTCCGCTGTCGCGCCGGAGGTGCCGGCGCTTAAGGAGCTGACGCCGTCCCGGCTGGCCGCGCTCAACCACGGGTCTATCACCGCGCCAGCGTTCCGTGGCCGGGAGGGCGAGCTGGCCCTGACGAAGCTGCGCCGCTGGCAGTCGGCCGTGCCCGAGATCCAGATCACGGGAGACACCCGTAACCCCGTCGTCCGGGTACGCATCGCCGAGGTTGACTACGAGAGCGTCGTCGAGCGCGCCAAGGGCGAGGACAACGACGGCCGCCGGCGCGAGACGCTCAAGGGGCTCATCTGGGATGAGCTGGAGCTGAAGGACATCGACGGCGACGCGTTCGGCGTTTCCCGGCAGGCGCGGACCTGGCGGGGGTCCCGGCGCGAGATCGAGGTGGTGTTCGGCAACATTCGGGACCGGAACTGGCTCACCGACGGGGCGTTCGAGGCGGGTCCGGACACCTGGCGGTTCGTCATCGACTACCCGTTCGACGAGGACGGCCACAGCTCGTTGGAGGACCTGAACCGCGTCGAGGGCCTGAAGTCTGCGGGTAAGCCCACGCGTACGGTCGTGTGGGTTCCGCACTTCCTCAGTACCGAGCGGCGGCGCGAGTTGGGCCGGCTGGTCATCCTGGACTGGCTGCTTGGCGGCTCGGGGGAGCGGTGGACCGCCCATTCGGACCACCTCGCCGAGGCGGATCGGGTGCAGGCCCGGATCATCCTGGAGACGCAGCGGGACTCGCTGCGGCAGCGGCTGCGCCGCGCGGTCCAGGAGGCGTACGGGGCAGCCACGGCCACGCCCGGCACGCTGGAGCGGCTGGACGGCCACGACCGGGTGCTGTTCAGCTTGCACCGGGAGTTCGACCCGGCGGCCCCGGTCGGGCACGACCTCGCCGCCGCGTTCGGCAACCTGGTGGAGCAGGCGTTCGCCGCGACCTTCCCGGGGCATCCGCGGTTCGAGCCGGAGGAGCGGGAGGTGACCCGTGCCGACCTGGCCGCTGTGCTGGCTGCCGTCGAGGCCGCCCGGCAGGATCCCGACGGCCGGGCCTTCATCGAGCCGGGTAAGCGTGAGGCGGTACGCCGGGTCGCCAACCCGCTCGGTGTTGGCCACATGGGCGAGACTCATTTCCTCTTCGGCTCCGACCGGTTCCGGTGGGACATGCTGCTGTCCACTGCGATGGGCCGCGACGGCCTGTCGCCCGCGGACCCGGTCGAGGTTCGGCGGCTGCGCGACTGGATTAACGCGGTCACGCCGCCAGCCGGCCTGCGCCCCGAGGTCACCGATTTGATCATCTGTGCCTGGGCGGTGCTGCACACCCGCGCCTGGTACCGGTACAAGGCGCCGGTGGTGCCGGCCCCGGCGCCCGGGTCGCTCGCGCCGGACATGGAGCTGCGACCCGAGCGGCTGCCGGCTGCCGGTGACTGGGACGCCGCGGTGGCGCGCGCGGGAGTGCTGTTCGGCACGGTCGCCAACCCGTACCTGACCGGCCAGGCGGTGACCGAGCTGACCCAGGCGGTCAGTGAGCGGGCGGCGGCCGTCAAGGCGGCTGCCGCGCAGCTCGTCGCCGATCTGGAGCGGGTCTACCAGCGGTTCGGAATCGACGCCGCCGCGAGTACCGGCCGGCTGGCCACGGCAAGGTCCGCGCATGAACTTGTGGCCGCGCTGACCGGCGCCCGGGACCGCGTGGCGCTGGTGGAGGCGCTTGCCCGCCACGAGCTCGCCGGCACGGCGCAGGCCACCGCGAAGTCGTTGGCAACTGCACAGAACCTTGTTGCGGGGCTGGCGAACTTCCCGTGGGAGCGGCTGCGGCCGGTGCAGGAGGCCGCGACCAGCGACTCCGGCGAGCGTGCCATCGCCGCCCGCGGCATCACCGAGCGGCTGCGCGACGCAGTAGCCGCAGACGAGCTGGCGCAGTCCCTGCTAGTCGCGCTGAAGCGCGCCGAGGACGAGGCATTCCGGTGGGCGCTGGGGGCGACGGGTGGCGGCCACAATCCGCGCGGTGGCGGTGGGGACGACGGCAAGCGGCGGTCGACCCGCGGATCGCGTACCGTGGCCAACCGCGAGGACCTGGACGAGACGGTGGCACAGCTGCGGACATTCGCCGCCGAGCGGGCCGGGCGCCCGTTCACAGTGGAATGGCGGGCCGACGAGTGACGCTCGCCGCAGCGACCCTGCCGGTCATCACCGCCCTGCTCGACGAAGCCGCCCGCAAGCGCTACGCCGGGGGCGTGCTCGGTGTGCAGGCCAAGCCGGAGTGGGCCGGCCCGGACGAGTTCGACCACAACGGCACACCGGTCCGCGTGGTGCGCTGCCAGTCAGCGCTGGCGGTGCGGGAGGCGCTGCTCGACCGCGGCGCCGACCGATGGCTGGTCGTGCTCACCGACCGGGACGAGACCGAACTCGGCCTCGGGATCACCGCCCACCTGGCCTGGCAACGGCTACGCCGCCCGGACCCGTGGGCCGCCGTGCAGGACAAGTTCGCGGCCACCCGCGTCGACCACGGCCTGATCACCGCCGCGTCCGCCCAAGCCATCGCCACCGGGCTGCTGGCCGCAGCTCCACCGGAAGGCTGGCCACCGGCCCGGGTCGGCCTGCTCACCGCCGACCACGCCTTCGGGGCCATGGCCGCGCTGCGGCTGAGCCTCGGACAGGCGGGCGAGCCGGTGGACCTACCCGTGGTGCTGCGCTGGAGCACCCGCGCCGACGCCGCCACCGCCGTCGCGGACCTGCGGGCCATCGCCGGGGACGCGCTCGTCGACGCGCTACTCGCCTGGGCCGCCGACCGGTGCGCCAGCTGCGCCCCCGTCGTACTCCCGCTGCTGCGGGACGGCCGCGCCGCCGACACCGTGCCAATGGGTCTGGTAGCCCGGGTGGTACTCGCGACGCCAGCCAGCTCCGGTCCGCGCGCCCTACTCGGCCGGGAGGTGGGCGGCCAGCTTCCAGAGCACGTCCTCGGGGTGTGGGCGGAGCAGGCCGAGCTGGTGACCCGGGAGGTGATCTCGACCGAGCCGGACGCCGCCGCGCGGGTTCTGGCGCGCGCGGAGACCCTCCTCGACCGGGTCGAAGCCGGCTCCTTCGCCGGCGAATCGGCGATCATCCGGCGTGGCCTCACCGCCCGCCTCGCCGTCCTCGGGGAATCGCTACGGCGCTGCGCCGAACGCACCGCGGCCCGGGCAGCCGCCGGCGGCCCGGACGGTCCCCTGGTAGACCCGCCCGCGCTGCCCGCAGTCGAGGAGGCCCGCAGCCAGGTAGAGGGCCACGCACTGGCTCAGCATCCCGACGAGGTACGGGTGCCACGAGCGATGGCCGGCGTCCGCCTGGCGCGCTGGCTGAGCCGGTCGGCACCGACCGCTGGCGACCTCGGCGACATGGCGGCCCGGCAGCGAGACGAGGACGCCTGGGCCGACCGAGCCGCCGCCGAGGCGTGGACCGGGGTGGACGACGAAACGCTCGCGCAGGGGCTTCGCGCCGTGCTCGACGCGGCCCGGTTGCGGCGGGACGCCCACGACGAGGCGTTCGGCCGTGCGCTGGCGACACACGTCGAGCAGGATGCCCCGGCCCCGGCCGGGCTGGTCCACCTGGAAGACCTCCTGCCCAAGGTCGTGCTGCCGCTGGCGCGGCAGCGGCCGGTGCTGCTGGTGGTGGCCGACGGGATGAGCCAAGCCGTCGCCACGGAAGTCATCGACGACGTCATCCGCCGCTACGACAGTTGGCTGGAGTGCCTGCCGGATGACCGGGACCGGCGTATCGCAGCCGTCGCCCCGCTGCCCTCACTCACCGCCGTGTGCCGGGCGAGCCTGTTCAGCGGCGCGCTCACCACCGGCGAGCAGCCGGCAGAAACCTCCGGCCTGGGCGCGCTGGCAAAAGCGCACGGCCTGACCGTGCGCCTGTTCCACAAGGTGTCCCTGGACTCCAGCGCCGCAGGTTACGCCCTCGCTCACGACGTGGCCGCCACGATCGACGACACCGCGGGCACAGCCCTGGTGGCCTGCGTCCTCAATACGATCGACGACGCGCTCGACCGGTCCGACCCAGGCGGCACCGCGTGGACCGCGGACACCGTCAAGCACCTGCGCCCGCTGCTGGAACGCGCCCGCACCGCGGGCCGGCTGGTGGTTCTCACCTCCGACCACGGCCACGTCGTCGAGCGGCGGCAGGGACAGACCCGCCCCGCCACCGGCGCGTCCAGCAACCGGTCGCGGCCAGTCGACCCGGCGAAACCGGCGGCCGAGGGTGAGGTCCGGGCGCGCGGCCGCCGAGTGCTGCTGCACGGCGGAGATGCCGTCCTCGCGGTCTCGGAACGGCTGCGGTACGGGCCGCTGAAGGCCGGCTACCACGGTGGCGCGGCCCCGGCCGAGGTCGTGGTGCCTGTCAGCGTCCTGGCCCCCGGTGAGGCGCCGGACGGCTGGCGGCTCGCGCCACCGCAATCCCCGTCCTGGTGGCGCGGCCCGGTGAACGGCGGCACGACGCCCGCCGCGGCACCGGCGGCGCCGACGAAGGCTGGCACGCGTGCCCCACGTACCTCGCAAGCACCGACCCTGTTCGACGAGCCGGGCCAGCCGGATGTGGCCGCGGCCGTCCTCGCCTCGCCTACCTACCGTGACCAGCGCAAGCGCGCCGCCCGGGCAGCGATCACGGACAATCAGGTGGCCCGGCTGCTGTCCGCCCTGCTCGCCACCCCGACGTACCGGCTCGACCCCGAGTCCGCCGCGGCGGCGCTCGGGGTAGCCACGGTCCAGCTCACCGGGGCGCTGTCCCAAGCCCAGCGGCTGCTCAACGTCGAGCAGTACCCGGTACTCAGCCGCGACGCCGACGGCAGCACCGTCGTACTAGACACCACCCTCCTTAGGGACCAGTTCGGGGTCACGCTGTGACCCTGCAGCTCAGTACGCGGCGGCGCCAGGAAGTGATCAACGCCTTGCGGCGCGGCACCGTACCGCAGAACGGGCTGGACGTGCTCGCGGTGGGCCTCGACCGCTTCACGCCTGCCGTGGACGCCGAGCTGGCGGCCGTGGCCGCCGGCGGTGGCGGTTTCAAGGCGGTCCGGGGAGAGTACGGCTCGGGCAAGACCTTCTTCGCGCGCTGGCTCGCCGAGCGGGCCAAGCGCCAAGGCATGGCGGTGGCCGAGGTACAGATCTCCGAGACGGAGACGCCGCTACATCGGCTGGAGACCGTCTACCGGCGGATCTGCGAATCGCTGCAGACCTCTGAGTTCCCCGCTTCGGCGCTGCGGGCGGTGCTGGATGCCTGGCTGTTCCTACTCGACCAGGAAGCTGGCGACGCGGCCGAGGCCGTGCTGGAGCGCCGACTGGCCCAGGTCTCCCGCACCACGCCCGCCTTTGCCGCCGCACTGCGCGGCTACCGGGCGGCGCTGCACCGCGATGATCCTGCGACTGCCGAGGGGCTGGTCGCCTGGCTGGGCGGCCAACCACAGGTTGCGGCAGCTGTCCGCCGAGCCGCCGGCGTACGCGGAGAGCTCGACCACTTCGGCGCGTTCGGCTTCCTTCAGGGCCTACTCACCGTCCTGCGTGACAGTGGACACCCGGGGCTGTTGGTGGTGCTGGACGAGGTGGAGACCCTTCAGCGGACCCGATCCGATGTGCGTGACAAGGCACTGAACGCGCTGCGCCAGCTGATCGACGAGGTGGACTCCGGCCGCTTCCCGGGGCTCTATTTGCTGATCACCGGAACTCCTGCCTTCTTCGACGGGCCACAGGGGGTGCAGCGGCTGGCACCACTGGCGCAACGGCTGGCCACCGACTTCACCGCCGACGCTCGCTTTGACAACCCGCGCGCCGTGCAGCTGCGGTTGCCCGGCTTCACCCCCGAAACGCTGCGCGAGCTGGGCGTGCGGGTACGCGACATTTTCGCCGCCGACGCCGCCGAACCGGACCGGATCGCCCGACTCGTCGACGACACATACGTGGCCGACCTCGCCGCTGCGTTGACCGGCCGACTCGGCGGCAAGGTCGGCGTGGCGCCCCGGTTGTTCCTCAAGAAACTGATCGGCGACGTGCTCGACCGCGTTGACCAGTTCCCCGACTTCGACCCCAGATCCGACTACGCACTGACCCTGTCCACCGCCGAGATGACCGAGGTGGAGCGGAACGCAGCCAGCGCCGACGACGTGTCGCTGGACCTGCCGTGACCGCCGACCAACTCCACCCGGCCGTCGTCTACCACATCGTCAACTCGCTAGGCTGGCCCGACCTGCGGCCGATGCAGCAGGCGGCCGTCGACCCGCTGCTCGCTGGCGACGACGCACTACTGCTCGCACCCACGGCCGGCGGCAAGACCGAGGCGGCTGTCTTCCCCCTGCTATCCCGGATGGCCACCGAGAGCTGGTCCGGCACCTCCGTGGTTTACCTGTGCCCGCTCAAGGCGCTGCTGAACAACCTGCTGCCCCGACTCGAGCGGTACGCCGAGTGGCTGGGCCGGCGAACCGCCCTCTGGCACGGCGACGTGACCGCCCCGCGGCGCCGGGCGATCCTGGCCAGCCGACCCGACATCCTCCTGACCACCCCCGAATCGCTGGAATCCATGCTGGTCAGCCCCAACGTGGACCACCGGTCGTTCTTCTCCGGCCTGCGCGCCGTCGTCGTCGACGAGGTGCACGCATTCGCCGGCGACGACCGCGGTTGGCACCTGCTAGCCGTCCTGGAGCGGCTGGCCCGCGTCATCGGCACGCCGGTGCAGCGAATCGGACTGTCCGCTACCGTTGGCAACCCGGAAGAGCTACTCGGCTGGCTGCAGGGCTCCGGAAAGGGCACCCGCCCCGGGCGGGTCATCGCGCCGAAGGATCCCGGAATCCACCCGAACGCTGTGGCCGGGCCACCGCCAGGAGACATCGAACTGGACTACGTTGGCTCGCTCGCCAACGCCGCCACCGTCATCGCGTCCATGCACGCAGGGGAGAAGCGCTTGGTCTTCTGCGAGTCCCGGCAGACGGTCGAGGAACTGGGTCAACTCCTACGAGCCAGGGGGGTCACCACCTTCCTGTCGCACGCCTCCCTGTCCACCGACGAGCGACGCCGATCAGAGCAGGCGTTCGCCGAGGCGCGCGACTGCGTCATCGTCTCCACCAGCACCCTCGAACTCGGCATCGACGTCGGCGACCTGGACCGCGTCATCCAAATCGACGCCCCGTCGACAGTCGCATCATTCCTCCAGCGGCTCGGCCGCACCGGGCGTCGACCCGGCAGTGTCCGCAACTGTCTCGTGCTCGCCCGCGACGGCGATTCGCTAGTCGCCGCCGCCGCACTGATGCTGCTGTGGGGGCGCGGCTGGGTGGAGCCGGTGACAGCACCCCCCGAGCCACGCCACATCGTCGCCCAGCAGATCCTCGCGCTCTGCCTTCAACAGGGCCGAGTCGGCGACCGCTTGTGGCAGCAGTGGTGGAACGGGCTCTCCCCGTTCGACCGCAGCGCCGAGCCGATGGTGCGGTTCCTGGTGGAGCACGGATTCCTGGACGTCGACGGCGACATGCTGTTCATTGGCCCCGAGGCGGAGAAGCGGTTCGGCCATCGGCACTTCATGGAGATGACGACCGTCTTCACCAGTCCACCGGAATTCACCGTCCTGTACGGCCGCGCGGACCTTGGTCGGATCGATCCGAGCCTGCTGACCGAGGAGGCGCACGGTGACCGCCGCGTGCTCCTCGGCGGGCGGAGCTGGCGTGTGGCGTACGTCGACTGGCGCCGCCGGCGCTGCTACGTGGAACCCGCAGACGGCGGCGGCAAGGCCCGCTGGACGAACCGCGGCTGGGCAGGCCTCGGCTTCGAGCTGACCCGAGCCATGCGGGATGTGCTGCTGGGCAGCGACCCACCCGTCCGGCTGACCAAACGCGCGACCGACAGGCTTGCCGGCGAGCGCGACGAGCGATCGTCCCTGGTCCACCCCGGTGGCAACGTCATCAGCCGGGACGAAGACGGTGACCTGCGCTGGTGGACCTGGGCCGGATTCCGCGCCAACGCCACCCTGGCAGCAACACTCGGCGAGGTGGTCGACCCAATCCATCGGTTCGACGACTGCCAGATCCGACTGCGGGAGGATCTCACGCCGGCCGCATGGCGAGAGCTGACCGCGGACGCCGAGCAGCGCGTTTGCCTGCCCGACGTGAGCGAGAAGGCGATGGACGGGCTCAAGTTCAGTGCTGCGTTGCCGCCGAGGTTGGCGACGGCGACCCTGGCCGCCCGGCTCGCCGGCACCGGCGGTGCCGCAAGGGTGCTCCAGGAACGAACCCGCTTTGTTCAGATCTGACCCCAAGGCGCCCGCTATCCGGTCAGCCGACAGATCCAGGGCGTCTGTACCAGGTTGTTGAAACCCGATCCGCGCCAAACGCACGAAGGGCCCGCATGAGCGGGCCCCAAGGCGGGCGCGGGAACCCACTTGGGGCCTCCTGCGGCACTCAGCCTAGCAGCAGGTTGTACGTCACGGACAAACTACGCGCAACCGACACGGGTGCGGCGCCAGGGCTGCTCATACAGACCCCCACACGCCATGCACCGGGCCCGGTAGAGCGCGGGGCCAGAATTCGGTTCGGAGCCGGGCTCCGCGAGGTGCTCCTCGCCCGCGATCCTGACCACCAGCTTCGGTGCGGCGCAGGCGCAGGGGCGCCCCGCGAGGAAATCCATCCGGTACCCACCGGCAGGCGTCCACTTGAGCCTCGCCGTGGCAAACTCGAACATCCGTTGCCCGAGATAGGTCGGGAACAGCAGAAGCATCCCTGCCAGCAGCAGAAACGCCTGGCCCCGGACCCGCTCCGGATCCGGGTTGAAAACAGCCGCCGGGGTGCCGTGCTCGTCGACCAGTACCACCCCGCCGGCATACCGGGGATCCGCGGTACTCCAGCCCACGCTCACCTGGATTCCGTACTCGGCATCCATCAGCGTAATGGCGGCTGCCAGATCCTGACCGCGGACTACACGCTCGCGGATACTCGCAGCCACCGGGTGGTCGCGTGCCGCCGTCTCAGCCGCAACGGCCTCCCACAGCGCCTTTGCCCGTGAGGCGGCATTCTTCTCCGTGATGAGGCCTCGTCGGCTTTCCCGTGTCTCTGGCAGCGCTGCCGGGCGGCGCCGCAGCCGCTGCCCCTCCGCGAGATGGTCACGCTCAACTCGCACATATAGAGGAGCTGTCCAGACCACCACCAGGGGTCGCAGCGGATGCCGCAGCGGAACCCGCGGCACGTGCGGGATCACCCGGCCGGTGAACATCAACTCCAGGAACCGGGCGAGCGGCAAAACCGGCGCGGAGTCCCAGCCGCCACTGGTGAACCGCGCCGGCCCTCGACGACGGCGAGCCCTCCGCCTTCGGCTGGAGCGAGACGCACGGATGGCACGGCCCCCAGCCACGGCGGCCGCGGCTTGTCGGTGAACCAGCAGCACCCAACGTCATCGGCCAGCATCCGCTTGGTGCGGGCGATGATATCGGTCTCCGTGATGGGGCGAGCTGCGCCTCGAGCGCGAACTTCCCGGCGTCGCCGAAGCCACTCGCGAGCACGTCCGCCCGCCAGGCGCCGCTGGGCGAGCGCACCTCGAATTCGGAATACGCGCCGGCGTCTCGGGCCGCGCGGGCCAGCTCCCGCTTGAGGATGTGATGAGCTTCAGACTCCTGGCCCCAAGCACAGGTCGGAGCGTCAGGGGCATGGGCGAAGAAGCGCAAACCCGTACGGGCGACCTTGGCATACATTGCATGACCGCACTCGTCACACATCAACGGAGCGGGAGGCCGTGCCTTCCACACCGCCTTCCAGCTCTGCCCGCATCCGAGGTCCGGCAGATACGCGAAGACCGCTCCCCATTGCCGGTGCGCGGCTCGAAATGCCACCAGATTGCCCCTTCGTCGGACCAGCGCGAGCCTAACGCTGTCGGTTCTCCGCGACGACGTCCGCTGCTTAACGGCAAGGATCGCCTCAGCCGTGACGACATCACGGCACTGCTCCCGCTCGGTGACCACCCGCTGTCCGTCGGAACTGCTGCCAGTTGCGCGGTCACTTACGCAAACACCCAGGGCCGTGACATCGCCCTGAAGCGGGCCGCGGAGGTTCTCGGTTGGCGCGAGGGTCTGCCTGAGCTAGCCGCTACCTTCAGGGGACTGTTCTTCCGCCCGGCGCTGGATACATTTAGGACCTAGATCAACCGACGTTGGGGGTTGGTGTGAGTCTCCAGACCGGTGTGCTGCTGTTGAACAGTCGTTACAAGCTGATCGGCTCGGAGATCTCTAGGGCTGGCGATGGCGGGCTCTGGGGCGCCTTGGACCAGGAGGAGGTCTCCAAGCCCCTTCTCCTCAAGGCCTGGCCGTTTACCGACGACCGGCCCGACGATGTGCAACGGGCGCTGTGGGATGCCGAGCTACGCACGTTGTACCGCGTGCGCAGCACCCCCGGCTCAGAGGAGTCGCTACTGCAACTGCGCGACGTGGGCATTGATCATGACGCCCGCTGCTTCGTGATGGTGTTCAAGACCGAGGGACTGCAGAATCTGGCCAACTTGCTCGGCGTGCAGCGCGGGGACCATGCGTGGCTGAGTGGGCGGCCGGACGACCGGATCGCGCTTTGGCAGATGCTCGAACGGTTTACGGACGGGCTGGGACTGTTACACGACCAGCAGGTCGTGCATCGCAACGTGGTGCCTGAGTCGGTCTTCCTTGAGCCGGGCGAGGGGCCTGAGTCGGCCCGTCTTGGCGGTTTCGAATGGAGCATCAGGCTGGGCAGGCCGGCGGCGCGAGCGGCGCGGGTCGGCTGGGAGACCGTCCCGGAGGCGTTCGCTGGGCGGGCTCCGTTCGGGCCGGACGCCGATTGGTTCGCTTTCGGGATGCTCGCCGCCCGGTGCATGCTCAACATCGAGCACCTTGACGCGCCCGCCGTCGCTCCCTGGGACCGGTACCGCGGTGTCCTGAAGCTGCTGGCAAAGCCCAAAGGCAAGCTCACCGCGCTGGAGGTCGACTTTATCAGTCGGCTAGTCGCCGAGGACCCGGCGACGCGGCTGCGGCATCAGTCGGACATCTCGGCGACCATCAGGGAGATCATCGGCGCCCTACAGGATCCGGGGCAGAACGACGACGCCTCCCGTCGGCACATCGTTATCATCGATCCGGCTAACCCCCGGCTGGTGGCCGACTGCATCGACCGCGGCCTTGGCGACCTGCTGCAAATGGAACCGGGCGACACGTTCGACCCGAAGCGGGCGGACCATCGCGGCGCGCTACACACCTTCCTGTACAAGGACTTCGCCGACGGCGCCACCCTGACACCCGTGCCCAATCGCGAAAAGTACATGCTCTCCGGCCAGCGGATGCATCTGATCATTGGCCCCTCGTTCAGCGACGTCGACGGCAAGCCGACTTGGCAGAATGCCTTTTGCACCGGCACCTCCCACTATCTGTCGGCGGCAGCGGCGAACCAGGTGACCATCCCGGCGGGGCAGCTGGAGTTCTTCAACACCCGCGACCGGCGTTCCCTTGGCTCGCGCCTCGCCGCTTCGGCCCGGTGGGAGGCCCTGCTGCCGCACGTCGATAAGGCCCGTGAGCGGCGCGAGGAGCAGGAGCGCTTCAGTGATTTCCTGCGCATCACCAATCAGGTCGACATCCTCGTCAGGGACGCGGAACTGTTCCGCTGCGAGGTTGTCGACGTTGAAGAGGAGGACGGCAGCTGCACACAGGTCGAGGTGCGCGAGATCGTTCGAGAGCACCCGCCGTCGGGGATGTTCGCCATCGACGGCGGCATGGCGGAGTTCCTATTCCGTGAGAAGCACAGCGGCAAGCCAGGCAGCAACCTGATCCAGCTCTGCTCGCCAAACTCAGAGAGCATTGAGGATCGGCCGGTGGATCCCGAGTGGGTGGTGCACAGCGTCGACATACCCGGACGTACCGCGAAGCTGACGCCGAACCAAGACCTGCCGGAAATGCCACAGGTCGGCGACGTGCACGTGCTGCGGACCAAGGGCCTCGGCGGCCAGGTGCTGCAGATCAAGCGGCGTAAGGAAGCGATCGCCAAGCTCGCCAAGCACACGTACCTGCTGGAAAGCCTGACCACGCCGGGACAGGTGCTCATGGACAGCGGTCCGGTGCGGCTGCCGGTCCCGCTGGGATCCAAGACCGTCGACTCGAGCAAGCTTACGCAGATCGAGACAATACTCGGCGTCCGGCCGATCTACACCGTCCAGGGACCTCCGGGCACCGGCAAGACCCACATGGTTGCCTGGCTCCTGCGGGAGATTCTGGAGGAGGATCCAGTCGCCCAAGTGCTCATCACGGCCCAGGCACACCACGCGGTCGACGTGCTACGAGCCAAGGTCGAACAGGACGCTTTCGCCGACGTTTCTGAGGAGCGCCGTCCGCTGACGATCCGGCTGCGTCGCGCCAAGCCGGACCAGCCCGGCGGCCTCAGCGTTGAGGAGCAGGGCTCGGAACAGCAAGTGACCCGGGAGCTGTTGGAGCAGACAATCAACCGGATCGAGGCCGTCCAGCCCGCCGGCGCCGCCTCGCCCGTGCAGGCGGAATGGCTGGCCGTCTGCAAGCGGATGGTGACGGAACTCAACATCCGTGATGCCTCGACTCCGAAGGAGTTCCGCGAGTTGGTCAAACGCAGCGCCAGCATCACCTACAGCACGACGGGGGATGGCGACCTGGCGGCACTGGCAGGGGAGGTGTCCTATGACTGGGCGATCGTGGAGGAGGCGGGCAAGGTCCACGGCTTCGAGCTTGCCCTGCCGCTCTTCCTCGGGCATCGCTGGCTCCTCATTGGCGACCCGAGGCAGTTGTCGCCGTACCGAATCGAGGACTACGAAAAGGCGGTGGCGGAGCTTAGCTCGACCGTTGCCGCCCTCGAGGCGTTGCCGGCGCCAAACAAGAACGTTGACCGGGAGGTACTGCTCGGCTGGCGTGACCGAACCCCGGAGCAGCGTGGGGAATTCCAGCAGTACTGCAAGCGCTGGCTGCGGCTGTTCGCTCAGCTACACAAGCTGTGCGCCTATCACGAACCGCAGGAGGGGCTACTTACCGGACAGCACCGGATGCACCCAGACATCGGCGAGCTGGTGTCCGAGGTCTACTACAAGGGGAGGCTTTCGCACTACACCCGTGATCCCGACACCGGCCAGCCCAAGCCTGGCATCCTGCACAACCTGCACGCTCCAGCAGAGATAGACGGCCGGGCCATAGTGTGGCTGGACCTGCCGATGGCGTCCGCCGACCAAACCCGGGCCATGGAACACGGCACCCCGAAGTACCGCAACCCCGCCGAGGCGTTCGCGCTTGACCGGTTCCTACGCACCCTGCGCTCTGACAACAAGCCGCCATTGGACCTCGCAATCCTCTCGCCGTACGCGCAGCAGGTCGGCTATCTGCGCCAATATCTCGACGGGCCGGAGTTCCGCGAGATGCTCGCCGAGGCAGGTCTGCGCTTGGCACCAGACCCGCAGCGGTCGCAGTACGACACCGGCACGCAGGCCAGGGACGGCTTCTTCACCGTCGACTCCTTCCAGGGCAACCAGGCCGAAGTGATTGCGATCAGCCTGGTCCGCAACAACACCGCCGCCAGCGGGGCAGGACTGGGATTCCTCGTCGAGCCGCAGCGCATGAACGTGCTCATCTCCCGTGCCGAGCGGCTGCTGGTGCTGGTCGGATCGTGGGAGTTTTTCCGCTCGCAGGTCCACTACGTCTCACGAGACCCGCAGCAGTGGGCGTCGCTGCAGCACCTCGCACTGATGGTCGACCGGCTGGAAGCGTGGTTCAAGGAGGGACGGGCCGTGCTGATACCGGCCGACCTGGCCGGATATGAACCCCCGGCCGCCCTTGTTCGTCCTGAGCTCTCTGTTGGGAAGTGAGAATCATGACCATGGTCCGGACCTTGGTGCCGCTGAATATGTACGTGGTCACCTACCAGCTCGCCTACGGCCGTCCGTACAGCAAGTTCGAGGCGCTGCTGCTCAAGGCGATCAACGGGTCGACGGACACGGGCGGCCGCACCTCACGTGAACTCGGGGACATTTTCAAGGTCCATGTCCGGCTCCTGACCGAGGGCCTAGTGACGCTAATCCAGGAGGGGTGGGTCGCGATGGAGCAGCGCGGCTCCGAGATCTACTACCTGGTGACCGAGCAGGGACGTGCGACGGTCGCGTCCGGGCGGCGGCCGAGCAATCTGCGAGTGCGCACCGTGCACGCAAAGATCGTCCGGGAGCGGCTGACGGGCCAGATGGCACGCGTCTCAGAGGTGCCGTTGATTACGGTGAAGGCGCTGCGCCGGGCCGCCAACCAGGCGGTGCACAAGGAGGCGCTGCAGCCGCGCGTGATCCGTACGAGGATCAACGGTGGTGAGGCTGAACCGCTGCTGCCCCGCTCCGACCAACATCAGGAGCGGGTGCGGTGGATCGATTCGGCGGCTCGCGTGAGCCAGGACCTGCACTACCTGCCGGTGCGGGTGGACCTAGACAGCGGCAAAGTGCTCGGCCTGCCCTACCGGTGGCAGCACCTCGCGCAGATGATCTGCGAGGAGGCCCGCGAGCGGCGCGAGGAGTTTGAGGCCGACCCGGCGTTCCAGGCCGAGCTGCAGCGAGTCATGCAGGATTCGACGGAGGCCGTGATCGACGACGTCCCGACCGTCGCACACTGGGCCGAGCCGTACGCCCAGGAATTTGTGACGTGCGCCGACTTGACGCTGCGGGGAGATCACGGTCGTACCATGGCGGAGGAGCTCCTAGCGCGGGCCGAGGGCAGTGTGCTGATCGTCGCCGGAAACCTGGACGAGCCAACCGCAGTCGCCACGAAGGACGCGGCGATCGCGCTGCGCCGGCGCGGGGTGCACTGCGACGTGCTCTGGTCATGCGAGGACGAGGCGGCGGTCGACACCATCCAGCGACGGATCACCGCGATCCGGGCCGACGACTCGCTGCCGGGCAAGGTGCAGTTCAACCGGGGGCGGGCGGAACGGGTCGCGGACATGATGATCACTATCACGGCGGACGGGCCAGTGGCCGCCATCGGAGCGGGGCTGTTCGGCGGGGCAGAGCGCGACGGCGAGCTCCGGCCTGCAGTGCGGCTGACCGATCCAGGGGTCGTGGCGGCGCTGGCCCGGGTCTGCGCCGGCTGGTGGGAGGAGCTTCCAGCGAACGAGGGTGCGCTGCCTGCACATCGGTGGAAGCACCTCGCCGAGCAGTGGGCTGGCGAAGCCGCCACCGCGCAGGCGTCGAACGAGGAGACCGTCGGGGTCGCCTGCCCGGACAACCCGTCAGTGGAGTGCAACGGCCGGGTGATTGTCCTAGTCGGTCCGCAGCAGGCGGCGTTTCACGCCAACCTATCCGCCGAGGCGGGACAGCGGTACTTGCGCACCGATCCGAACGAGCACAGTGACCGTCTGGTAGCCGAATTAGCCCACCTGCCCGATGCAGTCGGCAGGCGTTACCGGGTGATAGGCGGCGCCGACGGATGGCGGACGCTTCGCCCCAAGGGAGACTCGTGGTCACTTGAGGTCGCAGAAGCGCCACCGCCGGCGCGGTCACAGCGGCTGCTCGCCGTCAACGGGCAGTGGCTGGTGACGTGCGG
The DNA here is from genome assembly GCF_047200535.1 of Micromonospora mangrovicola. Taxonomy (NCBI): domain Bacteria; kingdom Bacillati; phylum Actinomycetota; class Actinomycetes; order Micromonosporales; family Micromonosporaceae; genus Micromonospora; species Micromonospora mangrovicola. The sequence continues at coordinate 29,828 of NZ_JBJZOG010000068.1, forward strand.
TGATCAGGCCCGGTCGAGTATCGGCTTCTGTGTGGAGGGGCATGTCGGGGAACGGGCGTGGGAGCGCGCATCGGCAGATGCCTGATGGCAGCTGCTTGCTCACTCCTCGTCAAGGGGTGAGCAGTCGGATTTGCCGGGCCGTCTGTAACGGCGGCCAGCCAGTGGCCTTGTCCGTGGAGGCGGCTCCTAACGGGACGCCAACGGCGCGCAGAAGCCAACCGTGCAATTGATCCTGCCTGGTCCGACCTCCGTGGCGCGACGCCTTAGAGGGGGAGTGGTGCCATGGAATTGCCATGCCCCATTTCGCCCGGCCAGCCCAGGGTTAACCAGCGCTACCCTGAGACTCGCTGTTGGTCGGGAGTAATTGCCGAGGTGGGCGTGGCGAAGGTCGAAAAGGTTCCGCTGGCCCGGGTTTTCGGGGCTCGTCAGCGTGGCGCCCTGCGCGTACCCATGGTGCAGGAGACGCAGCTGCCGTTGCGCGACCTCTCGCCGGAGGTCTTCGAGCGGGTGGTGGTGGAATTCGCGTGGTTGGTCGAGGGCCTGCGCAACGTGCACCTCTACGGCCGGCGGGGGCAGAAGCAGTACGGCCTCGACGTGGTCGGCACAGCCCGGGACGGCGTCACGGTCGTCTACCAGGCCAAGCGGTTCCAGACGATCACCTTCCAACAGATCCGCGACGCCCTCCAGCTCTACGCCGGCCGGCCCGCCGAGGAGCCCGCCGGCCTACCATCGCGGCGGTTCGCCGCCAGCCGGTTCATCCTCGTTACCTCCGCGCCGATCGACGGCGATACCGCCCTCACGGATGCGGTGCAATCAATGCGGCAGGAGTATTCAGCGCACGGCCTGGACGTCGACGTCTACGGCGCCGAGCACCTTTCCCGCGCACTGCGTGACGCCAACGGCCTGGTGCATGCGGTCTTCGGCCCCGAATGGGTCCGCGCCTTCTGCGGCACCGATCCTCCAGAGCCGTCGCCGGGCACGCCGTCGCCGTTCGGCCTGCTAGAGGACCCGCTGGAGGAGCTCGGCCTCGCCGATGTGCCTGCACGGGCGCGGCAGCTCGCCGGCGAGGCGCCACAGAACGCCAGCGAGCTGCTGTCGAGTGTGGCCGGCGAGCTGCGCGCCGCCGGCTACCCTGGCCACGCCGATATGTTTTTGCAGGAGGCCGGGAGCGTGCTGCTCGACGGCGGCCACGCTGCGGAGGCGTTCGACATCGAGTGGGGCATCGCCTTCGAACGGTTCCTGCGGAGGTCATGGCACGAGCCGAGGGGCCTGCGGGATTGGCGGACGCGGCTGGCGGACGACGAGGTTCGTGTCGCCCGCTCAGTGATCATGGACGCGCTGCGTGAGTGGTACGGCGGCGTGTTTGACCTGGCGGGGATCGTCGAGGCGCTCGATGTCCTGCGCGACGCCGACGACCCCAAGTACACCGTCCTTACCTGCGTAGCGCTAGAGCAGGCCCTCACCGACGGGTTGTTCACCACGACCCCGCCGGCGTCGTGGATCGGCACGCCCTTGCTGGCAGATGCCGCGGACCTCCTGGACCGGCTGCTTGGCCACGGACGGCATGCCGGCGAGATCACGCGGGACCGGACCTGGCGGTGCCGGTTGCGCTGCGCCCTGGCTGACGTGGGTCTGGACCGGCAGCGGCAGAACGGCGCCGCCGTGGCGGCCGCGTATGGCACCATCGTCGCCGACGCCAGCGCTGGCCGGATGCCGCCGCACGCCGCAGGGCTCGCTCACGCGCGCTGCGCCCGCGCGTACGCTGCCGCAGGGGATGTGGACGCGTCGGTGGACCAGTGGCGCCGCAGCTTTATGGAGTCAATTCGCGCTGGGTACGGCGGGGACGCCCGCAGTGCAATGTTCAGCCTCGAGCAGACGGTGTTCCTGGTGGGGGTCCCTGACATCGCCCAAATGTCCAACATTATCGCCGGCATCCCGAACCGGCGCAGTTTCCTCGAGGGCGGCCACGACGCGTACTTCGGTGCCCTCGAGGACCTGCAGGCTGGCCGCCTTCATGGCGCGATCCAGGACGCCCGCCGCAGTGTCCTCCAGGAGCGCGTCGGCGGATACATCAGCGGGGAGCGGAAATCTCTGCGGCTGCTCTCCGACGTTCTCAACAAGTCCGACAGGCACGCACTCGCCGCCGTCATCGCTGTCATAGCTGGGCACGGCAAGGTGGCCGCATCGCGGGCCGAAGCCGCCGACGAGTGGATCGACGTGCTGGCGATCACCCGGTCGGGGCCGCCGTGGGCTGCGGCGGCCGCCATGCGCGTGCTGGCGATCCAGCACGACCTGGTCCCTGATGACCGGGTCGCAGAGGTCGTCGAACTACTGCTCCCGGCCGCCCGGGCGATCTGGCACACCTCGGCCCCAATCGAGACGCCGTCCGCCGCCGCGTTCGATGCGCTGGCCCGTTTCGCGTTCCGAGTGGACGAGGCGCGGGCCGCGGCGCTGCTTGATCTCGCGGAGCCGGGCCTGACCTCCGCTACGAGCAAGACAAAGGAGGCGGCGCTGATCGCCGGCCGCATCGTCGCCCGTCACCCGCGATACGCCGCCCGCGTAGTCGATTCCTTCCGCAGGGCGGTCGCGCTGCAGCATGTTGATGATGAACTCTGGCTCGTGGTGCGCAAGCTTTCCGACGTCCTCTCGGCCATCACGGAAGACATCCGAGCGTGTGCGGCACGGGGCGACCACGGCGCCGTTGAGACGCTCACCGCCTGGGGGATTGCGACGGCCGAGACGCGCCGCAGCGCGCGAGAGTGTGCGTACCGGCTGCTGCTCAAACCGGTCGGCCGCGTAACCAACATCGTGGGTATCAGTCAATTTTGCGAGGACACTGCTCGGCTGGTGCGGGCGCTGGTACGCGATGGAGACGGCGACGACGCGCCGCTCGAGCTGGAACGTACGATCGGTGATGCCACGGACGGCCCGCCCGATGACGAGCGGGCGCGACTCGCGGCGGTCGCGGCTGGCGACGTCACGAACCTTGCTGAAGCCGTGGTGAGCAAGCTGCTTGGGCTGGCCACCGACAGGCTCGCACCCGGGCAGGGCCGGGCGGAGGCGGTCCGCGCCATCGCCCTGCTTCGCGACGTCATGCCACCCGCGCGGGCGCTTGAAATTGCAGGCGTCTTCCTTGAGCTGTCCGCCGAGGTCGACCGCCACCCGCTCGATGCGCTCGCCTTCACCACCGACCCGTTAGCGGCCTCGCATTGGAACACCCCGCCGGAAACCGTGCAGGCCGCAGCGGTCGACGCGGCGAGCCGGCTCTATGCCGCCGCCGTCGACGCGGAGCCGGGCCTAAGCGACGAGGGTCTGGCGGCGCGAATCGCAGAGGCCGCCGAGCCCCTGCTGCGCTCGGACAACGACCGCGACTGCATCGCGGCCGCGTGGTCGCTCGCGGATCTCGCCAACTCGGACACGGCCCTGGTCCGGCTCGCCGGCCACCGCTTGGCCGACGTGCGGGCGCTGGCGATGCGCGTCTGGGAACGCTCGACGAGCCGACCGATGGGACTCGCGGCGGAGCTTGCCGCTGACCCGTCGCCGAAGGTCCGCGCGTCGGTCGCCCGCCGGTATGCCGAACTCGCCACCGATCCCATCGGGGCGGCCGTCCTAGCCGAGCTCGCCGCCGATCGCCATCATGCCGTACGGGAAGTCATAACGAGGTCCGAGCCTTCTGCAGGGTGCTGATGGGCCTGACGATCGGTTCCCGCACATCCTCACAGCAACGCGTGGCCCGTCATGCTTGGTCAATGCGAGTCCAATTAGTTGGGCAATGGTGCCCCGTCGTGGGCGCCAGGTGACTCAGGGGACAGCTCTTCCAGCAACTTTGGCACCTCGCCCGGCACGCTGAAGTAGGACGTCTTGACGCCGTCGGGATAGCGGGCGACGAAGATCGGCGCGACTCCCGCCGGAATTTCGCCCTCACCCTGCAGCGCCGCCGTCAACCGCCGGAATGGCTTGGTGAAGCCGCGCAGCATGCGGTCGTCGGCGTAGCCACCCAGCTCGTAGACCTTCTCTCGGTTGACGCGACCGCCCCGCTCGGGCGTCGCGAGCCGTAGGGCAGCCGCTTGCACCGGCGCTTCCTGGTCGAGGCGCTCTAGAAGTGCAGTCAAGGCATCCAACGTCCAGGGCTCGAAGGTGTTCTCTTCCCCGATATCAATATCCGCGACGCGCCCGGCATCGACAGACGACGCCTGATCGACTTCTACCTCCAGTACTGAGGCACGCGCGAGCAGGTCGGCTGGACGCATCAGGAACAGGCGTCGCCCTGTTAGCTCGTGGTACTCCAAAGTTAGCTCAGGTCGAGGCCCGACGAAGTCCGCTTGCTGGCGCCACCACCAGTCGTCCTTCTCGTCGCGTGTCACGATCAGTAGGTCCCGGCCCTGCTCCTTCGCATAGCGGGT
>NZ_JBJZOG010000069.1:0-34148 GCF_047200535.1 Micromonospora mangrovicola
CGTCACCGGGCTTGATCCATACGACACGACGCAAACCACCGCATCCCGAACCCACGACACCCCGACCCGCCGCAACCCGCGCCGACCACCCACCCACGCCCACCCACGGCAACCGCGCCATGCCGCAACCTGAGTCGATCAGCGGGTCAGGTCCGCCCCGACACACGGCTGGGTTCCGGACACGACGGCAGCAACCTCGCAGGAGGGGATGCCGGGACCGGGCAGGGCCGCAGCGGGAGCACGACGCGCCGCGCCGGGAACGGCGACCACGGGTGGAGACCCTGGACCAGACCGGAAGGACGGGGGGACAAGCCCTAGGGTGGTCACCGTGGCGACCCTTCTGCTCCTGCGACACGGCCGGACCACCGCGAACGCCGACGGTGGCCTGGCCGGCCGGCAACCGGTCGAGCTGGACGAGACCGGCCGGGCCCAGGCCACGGCGGTCGGTGAGCGGCTGAAGGGGCTTCCCCTCGCGGCGGTGGTGACCAGCCCGCTGATCCGTTGCCGGCAGACGCTCGGGCTGGCCCTGCCGGAGGTCGAGCCAGCCGTGGAGGAGGGGCTCATCGAGTGCGGGTACGGCGGCTGGGAGGGGCAGCCGCTGAAGAAGTTGGCCAAGGAGCCGCTCTGGCCGGTGGTCCAGCAGCACCCGAGCGCCGCCGTCTTCCCGGAGGGGGAGTCGATGGCGGCGATGTCGGCGCGGGCGGTGGCCGCCGTGCGCGCCTGGGACGCCCGGATCTCCGCCGAGCACGGGCCGGAGGCGGTGTGGTTGGCGTGCAGCCACGGCGATGTGATCAAGGCCATCGTGGCGGACGCGCTCGGCGTACACCTGGATCTGTTCCAGCGGATCGTGGCGGACCCGGCGTCGGTTACCGCGATCCGCTACACACCGCTGCGCCCGTTCCTGGTCCGGCTCAACGACACCGGCGGTGACCTGGTCGCTCTGGTGCCGCCGCCGCGCAAGCGCCGGCGGCGGGCGGCGCGGTCGACGGACTCGGACGCCGCGGTCGGCGGTGGCGCGGGGGCGGCGCCGTGAGCGTGAGAAGTGAGCCGATTCGGCGAGTCCCGCGCCCGCGAACCGAGGTGTGCCGGTGAGCCGGCCCGCCACGCCCGGGGACCGCCCGGCCGGGTCCCGGCGTTTCGCCCTCGGCGGATTCGGCGTCGGTGGGCTGCGCGACGCTCCCACCCTCCGGATAGGGTCGTGGGTATGACCCACCAGGTGCACGCCTTCGAACCGCCGGAGCGGTTCGTCGCCGGAACCGTCGGCCCGCCGGGGGAGCGTACGTTCTTCCTCCAGGCGCGCGGCGGAGGCCGGCTGGTCAGCGTCGCGCTGGAGAAGGTCCAGGTGTCCCTGCTCGCCGAGAAGCTGGAGGAACTGCTCTCCGAGGCGCAGCGCCGGTTCGGCGTGGATCTGCCGGAGACCGGCCCGGCCGTCGGCGACAACGACCCGCTGGACACGCCGGTCGACGAGGAGTTCCGGGTCGGCACGCTGGGCCTGGCCTTCGACGTGGACACCGCCACCGTGGTGATCGAGGCGATCGCCGTCGGGGAGGCGGAGGTCGAGGTCGAGCTGGGCGACGCCGACGACGACGAGGACGAGGACCCGGACGAGCCGGACGACGACCTCGACCGGCTCCGGGTCCGGCTGACCCCCGCGGCGACCCGCGCCTTCATCGAGCGGGCCCGTCGGGTGGTCAACGCCGGCCGTCCGCCCTGCCCGCTCTGCGGCCAGCCGTTGGACCCGGCGGGCCACCTCTGTCCGCGGCACAACGGTTATCACCGGTGACCTCGTCGGAACTTCAGCCCCGCCAGGACGGCGCCGCCGCGTTGCGACTGCTCAGCGACGGTGAGCTGGACCTGGAGGGGCGGCTGGTCGACGCCTCCAACACCACCCTGCGCGGCATCCTCACCCTGGACGGGATGACCGCCCGCTGCGTCTACAAGCCGGTACGCGGCGAGCGACCGCTCTGGGACTTCCCGGACGGGACGCTCGCCGGCCGGGAGGTGTCCGCGTACCTGGTCTCCCGGGCCACCGGCTGGGACCTGGTGCCGCCCACGGTGCTGCGTGACGGCCCGTTCGGGCCCGGTTCCTGCCAGCTCTGGATCGACGAGCCGGAGGGCACCGAGCCGCTGGTCGGGTTCGTGCCGGCCGGGACGCTGCCGCCGCGCTGGTTCCCGGTCGCGGCGGCCCGGGACGACGACGGGGCCGCGTACGCCCTGGCGCACGCCGACGACCCGCGGCTGGCCCGCCTCGCCGTCCTCGACGCGGTGATCAACAACGCGGACCGCAAGGGCGGGCACGTCATCGTGGGCCAGGACGACCGGATCTACGGGGTCGACCACGGGGTCTGCTTCCACGTCGAGGAGAAGCTGCGCACGGTCCTCTGGGGCTGGGCCGGTCGGGAGCTGCCCCCGGACGCGGTGGAGATGCTCGACGGGCTGGCCGGCCAGCTCGGCGGTGCCCTCGGCGACGAGCTCGCCGACCACCTGACCATCAGCGAGGTCGCCGAGCTGGCGGCCCGGGTGGAGCGGCTGCGCGAGACCAACCGGTTCCCGCTGCCCTCGGAGGACTGGCCGGCGATGCCCTGGCCGCCCATGTGAGCCGTTGTCGCGTTGATCACCAGGGGGATCGCAGCCGGGCGCCTGACGGATCGTTAGGCTGGCGGTCATGGAGTCTTGGGCGGGACACGAGGTGCCACGGCTGCCGGGTGAGGGCGAGCCACTGAGGTTGTACGACTCGGCGCGACAAGGTGTCCAGCCCAGCCGACCCGACGGCGTCGCCACGATGTACGTCTGCGGCATCACCCCGTACGACGCCACCCACCTCGGCCACGCCGCCACCATGATAACCTTCGATCTGGTGCAGCGGATGTGGCGCGACGCCGGCCTGACCGTGCGCTACGTGCAGAACGTCACCGACATCGACGACCCGCTGCTGGAGCGGGCCGAGCGCGACGGCGAGGACTGGAAGGTCCTCGCGATGCGGGAGACCGCGCTGTTCCGCGAGGACATGGAGGCGCTGCGGATCATCCCGCCGGAGCACTACGTCGGTGCGGTCGAGTCGATTCCGGACATCGCGGAGAAGGTGCTCGTCCTGCTCAAGGACGGCGCCGCGTACCGGCTGGACGACGGCAGCGGCGACGTCTACTTCGACGTCGGCGCCGCCCCCGGGTTCGGCTACGAGTCCAACCTGTCCCGGGCGGAGATGCTGGAGATTTTCCCGGAGCGCGGCGGCGACCCGGACCGGGCCGGCAAGCGTGACCCGCTCGACCCGCTGCTGTGGCGGGGCGCCCGGGAGGGCGAGCCATCCTGGCCGGGCAGTGAGCTGGGCTCGGGCCGGCCGGGCTGGCACATCGAGTGCGCGGTGATCGCGCTGAACCTGCTCGGCGACCGGATCGAGGTGCAGGGCGGCGGGAACGACCTGCTCTTCCCGCACCACGAGTGCTCGGCGGCGCACGCGGAGCGGCTCACCGGTCAGGCTCCGTTCGCCGAGCACTACGTGCACGCCGGCATGATCGGCCTGGACGGCGAGAAGATGTCGAAGTCCCGGGGGAACCTGGTCTTCGTCTCGCGGCTCCGGGCGGACCACGTCGACCCGATGGCGGTCCGGTTGGCCCTGATCAGCGGGCACTACCGCACCGACCGCTCGTGGACCCAGGAACTGCTCACCGTCGCCGAGGAGCGGCTGGCCCGTTGGCGCCGGGCCGCCGCCGCGCCGGCCGGCCCTCGTGGGGACGAACTGCTGGCCGGGGTACGCGCCCGCCTCGCCGACGACCTCGACACCGCCGGCGCGCTGGCGGTGGCCGACGCGTGGGCCGAGCGCGCCCTCGCCGGTGTCGCCGACGACGCGGCAGCCCCGCAGCTCTTCGCCGACACCGTCGACGCCCTCCTAGGCATCCGCCTCTGACCGACACCACCTTTCCGCCCCGCCCGGCCTCGATGCGCCCTCGTTCACGGAAATAGTGGCTGTCCGAGCTCGGACAGCCACTATTTCCGTGAATCTGCGCGGGGTTGGGACGCGACGGCGGGGTGGAGCGGCGGGGCGGTCAGCCGAGGACGAGGCCGGGATCGGGGTCGGGTTCCTCGGCCGGGGCGGGGATCTTGTACTCCTCGGTGAGCGTGGTCATCGGGCCGGGCCAGGTGGCCTGGGCGACCTCGATCGGCTTGCGCCGCTCGTCGTATGCGACGTGCAGGAGGTGCAGCACCGGGGTGTCGGGGCGGATCTGCAGCGTCTCGGCCTCCTCCCGGCTGGGCTGGCGGGCGCTGATGGTGTCGGCCGCAGTGGCGTACCGGCGGCCGGTGGCCTCCTCCGCCTCCTGGTAGAGCGGGCGGCCGAACGCCTCGGCCCGTTCGAGTGACGTGCCGGCGGTGTCGGCCGGCAGGAACCACGAGGTGCCGACCTCGACCGGTGACTCGTCGGTGCGGACCAGGTGCCGCCGGCAGAGCAGTTCGGTGCCGTCGGGCACCCCGAACGCGTCGGCCACCTCGGGCGGGGCGGGGGAGCGGCCGACGGAGACGAGCTGCTGCTTGTACCGGGCGGCGAGGTCGGTGTGGTAGCCGCGGAAGCCGCCGTAGCGGCCCCGGGCGAGCCGGTTGAGCCGGCGCCGGGTGCCCCGGACGTACGTACCCGAGCCGGGCTTGGTGATCAGGATGCCCTCGACCCGCAGCTGGTCGACGGCGCGCTGCACGGTCTGCTTCGCCACGCCGAACATCTCGGCGATGGCCGGGATGGACGGCAGTCGTTCGCCCGGCGCCCAGTCGCCCCGGCGGACCTGCGCCTTCAGCTGCGCGGCGATCTGCCGGTGCGGGAACTCGGCCGCCCCCGGGTTGATCTGCATGCCCGCCTCCTCATGACAGCTAGGTTCCTAGGATGCCGTAGCGGCGGTGACGGCGCCACCACTGACACGCGAAAGCCGGGCACTCGGCAGGCCCGGCTTCCGCGTGTCAGGTCGGGGGGTGGGGCTTACCAGGAGCCCGCGGTCGGGCCGGCGGAGCCGCCCCGGCGGCGCAGGTACTTCTCGAACTCCTGGGCGATCTCGTCACCGGTCAGCGGGGTGATGCCGGCGTCGCCGACCCGCTCCTCCAGCTCGCGGACGTACTCGCCCAGCTCGGCGTCCTGCTCGGCGGCGCTGCGCACCCGCTGCTCCCACTCGGCGGCCTCCTCGGCGAGGTCGGCCATCGGCACCGGCAGGTCGAGCACGTCCTCGACCCGGTGCAGCAGCGCGAGGGTGGCCTTCGGGCAGGGCGGGTTGTTGGCGTAGTGCGGCACGTGCACCCAGAACGAGACCGCGTCGACCTCGGCCCGGGCGCAGGCGTCGTGCAGCACCCCGACGATGCCGGTCGGGCCGTCGTAGCGGGTGGGGGTGAGCTGGTAACGCTTCGCCGCGTCGGCGTCCGACGCGCTGCCGCTGATCGGCAGCGGCCGGGTGTACGGCACGTCGGCCAGCAGGGCGCCGAGCAGCACGACCCGCTCGACCTCCAGGCTGTGGCAGATCTCCAGCACCTGCTCGCAGAAGGTCCGCCAGCGCATGCTCGGCTCGATGCCCCGGATCAGCACCACGTCCCGTTCGGTGCCCTCGGGGCTGGCGACCATGAAGCGCGTGGTCGGCCACTCCACCCGCCGGGTCTCGCCCTCGGCCATGGTGATGGTCGGCCGGCTCACCTGGAAGTCGTAGAAGTCCTCCGGATCCAGCTCGGTCACCTGCCGGGCCTGCCAGACCTGCTCCAGGTGCTCCACGGCGGCCGTCGAGGCGTCCGCGGCGTCGTTCCACCCCTCGAAGGCCGCGATGGCGACCGGGGACCGCAGCACCGGCAGCCCGTCGAACTCGGTCACGCCGTCACCTCACCCTGCTCGTCGGGAGCGGCTCCGGGTCCCCGCCCGGACGTCCGCCCGCCGTGCACGGTCGCGTCCCTGATGTCCTTCACGTCCGCCAGCCTACGTGGCGGCGCGGGATGCGGCCCGTCGGCCGCGCCGGTCGGCGGGGTCGATCAGCCGGACGAAAAGGATTAAGGGTGCACGGTGATCCGGCTGACAGTATGTGGGAACCCGTGCGTGCGACGACCCCGTCCCGAATTGCCGCACTAACCTGGCTCTGTGCGGACTTCGTTGCTCGATGTGCTGGCCGACCGGATCCTCATCGCCGACGGCGCGATGGGGACGATGCTCCACGCCGCCGACCTGACCCTGGACGACTTCGACGGCCTCGAGGGCTGCAACGAGATCCTCAACGTCACCCGGCCGGACGTCGTCCGGGGCGTGCACGAGGCGTACCTGGCCGCCGGGGCGGACTGCGTCGAGACCAACACCTTCGGCGCGAACCTGCCGAACCTTGCCGAGTACGGCATCGCCGAGCGGATCCGCGAGCTGTCCGCGGCGGGCGCCCGGCTGGCCCGGGAGGCCGCCGACACGTACGCCACGCCGGAGCAGCCGCGGTTCGTGCTCGGCTCGATGGGGCCGGGCACCAAGCTGCCCACCCTGGGGCACGCCGGCTACGCCTCGTTGCGCGACGCGTACCAGGAGAACGCCGCCGGCCTGATCGCCGGCGGGGCCGACGCGCTGATCATCGAGACCTGCCAGGACCTGCTCCAGGTCAAGGCCGCCGTGGTGGGTTCGAAGCGGGCCCGGGCGGAGCTGGGTCGGGACGTCCCGATCATCTGCCAGGTCGCCATGGAGACCACCGGCACCATGCTGCTGGGCAGCGAGATCGGCGCCGCGCTGACCGCCATCGAGCCGCTCGGCGTGGACCTGGTCGGCCTCAACTGCTCCACCGGCCCGGCCGAGATGGGCGAGCACCTGCGCTACCTGTCCCGGCACGCGCGGGTCCCGATCTCGGTGATGCCCAACGCCGGCCTGCCGGTGCTGACCGCCGACGGGGCGTACTTCCCGCTGACCCCGGTGGAGTTGGCCGACGCCATGGAGCGGTTCGTCGCCGACTACGGCGTCTCGCTGGTCGGCGGCTGTTGCGGCACCACCCCCGAGCACATCCGGGTGCTGGTGGAGCGGCTGCGCGGCACCCGGCCGGTGGCCCGTGAGCCCCGGCCGGAGCCCGGAATCTCCTCGATCTACCACCACGTACCGTTTGCCCAGGACGCCAGCATCCTCATGGTGGGGGAGCGGACCAACGCCAACGGCTCCAAGGCATTCCGCGAGGCCATGCTCGCCGCCGACTGGCAGGCCTGCGTGGAGATCGCCCGCGGCCAGGCCCGGGACGGCTCGCACCTGCTCGACCTCTGCGTCGACTACGTCGGCCGGGACGGCACCACCGACATGCGGGAACTGGCCGGCCGGTTCGCCACCGCCTCCACCCTGCCGATCATGCTGGACTCCACCGAGCCGGCGGTTGTCGAGGCCGGGCTGGAGATGCTCGGTGGGCGCTGCGTGGTCAACTCGGTGAACTTCGAGGACGGCGACGGCCCGGACTCCCGCTACGCGCGGGTGATGCCGGTGGTCAAGGAGCACGGCGCCGCGGTGGTCGCCCTGCTCATCGACGAGGAGGGTCAGGCCCGCACCCGGGACTGGAAGGTACGCGTCGCGGTCCGGCTGATCGAGGACCTGACCGGCCGGTGGGGGATGCGCCGCCAGGACATCCTCATCGACGCGCTGACCTTCCCGATCGCCACCGGCCAGGAGGAGACCCGCCGCGACGGCATCGAGACCATCGAGGCCATCCGCGAGATCGCCACCCGCTACCCGGGGGTCAACTTCACCCTCGGCATCTCCAACGTCTCGTTCGGACTGAACCCGGCCGCCCGGCAGGTGCTCAACTCGGTCTTCCTGCACGAGTGCGCGCAGGCCGGCCTCACCTCGGCGATCGTGCACGCCAGCAAGATCCTGCCGATGTCGAAGATCCCCGACGAGCAGCGCGAGGCGGCCCTCGACCTGGTCTACGACCGCCGCGACGCCGGGCACGACCCCGTGCAGCGGTTCATCGAGATCTTCGAGGGCGTCGACGCCGCTTCCGCCCGAGCCACCCGGGCCGAGGAACTGGCCGCGCTGCCGCTGGACGAGCGGCTCAAGCGACGGATCATCGACGGTGAGCGCAACGGCCTGGAGGCCGACCTGGACACTGCGATGGCCGAGGGGCGTGCGCCGCTGTCGATCATCAACGACCTGCTGCTGGACGGCATGAAGGTGGTCGGCGAGCTGTTCGGCTCCGGGCAGATGCAACTGCCGTTCGTGCTCCAGTCCGCCGAGGTGATGAAGACCGCGGTGGCGTACCTGGAGCCGCACATGGAGAAGACCGACACCGGGGACTCAGCCGGCAAGGGCCGAATTGTTCTTGCCACCGTCAAGGGCGACGTGCACGACATCGGCAAGAACCTGGTCGACATCATCCTGTCCAACAACGGCTACGAGGTCGTCAACATCGGCATCAAGCAGCCGATCAACGCGATCCTCGACGCCGCCGAGGAGCACCGGGCCGATGCGATCGGCATGTCCGGGCTGCTGGTCAAGAGCACGGTCATCATGAAGGAGAACCTGACCGAGATGGCCGGGCGGGGGGTCGCCGAAAGGTGGCCGGTCCTGCTCGGCGGGGCGGCGCTCACCCGGGCCTACGTCGAGGACGACCTGCGGTCGATGTTCCCCGGTCAGGTGCACTACGCCCGGGACGCGTTCGAGGGGCTTTCCCTGATGGACCGGGTGATGGCGGCCAAGCGCGGCGGCGCCCCGCTGGTCGACCCGGAGCGGGAGGCCGCCCTCGCGGCCCGCCGCGAGCGGCGGGAGCGGCAGCGGGCCATGGTCCGCGAGGCGCTGCCCGAACTGGACGACGCCTCGGTCCGTTCCGACGTGGCCACCGACGTGGCCGTACCCGCCCCGCCGTTCTTCGGCACCCGGGTGGTCAAGGGAGTGCCCCTCGCGGACTACGCGGCGCTGCTCGACGAGCGGGCCACCTTCCTCGGCCAGTGGGGGCTGCGCGGGTCCCGAGGCGGACAGGGCCCGTCGTACGAGGAGCTCGTGGAGACCGAGGGCCGGCCGCGGCTGCGCTACTGGCTGGACCGGCTCACCGCCGACCAGGTCCTCGAGGCGGCCGTCGTGTACGGCTACTTCCCGGCGTACTCGGAGGGCAACGACCTCGTGGTGCTGGACGAGCAGGGGCAGCGTGAGCGGGCCCGGTTCACCTTCCCGCGGCAGCGGCAGGAGCGGCGGCTCTGCCTGGCCGACTTCTTCCGGCCGGAGGGCGGCCAGTTGGACGTGGTCGCGTTGCAGTTGGTCACCGTCGGCCAGCCGATCAGCGAGTATACGGCGAAGATGTTCGCCGGCAACGAGTACCGCGACTACCTGGAGGTGCACGGCCTGTCGGTGCAGCTCACCGAGGCGCTGGCCGAGTACTGGCACGGGCGGATCCGCTCCGAACTGACCCTGCCGGGCGGGGGCACCGTCGCCGACGCCGACCCGGCCGACCTGGCCGGAGTGCTGCGCACCGACTACCGGGGCTGCCGGTACGCGTTCGGCTACCCCGCCTGCCCGGACCTGGAGGACCGGGCGAAGATCGTGGAACTGCTGGGCGCGGAGCGGATCGGGGTGCAGCTGTCCGAGGAGTTCCAGCTGGTGCCGGAGCAGGCGACCGACGCCATCGTGGTGCACCACCCGGAGGCGAACTACTTCAACGCCAAATAGCGTACAGCGGGGGCGCACGTGCGTTGACCTGCTCGAACATGTGTCACGCCTCCCGACTTGGGCGCATGGTGGGCACACTGGACTTCTTGCCGGAGCCGGCAAAAACGTCGTCGATCGCCTGCCGTGTCCGGTCCTCATCGCTGGGCCACAGGTGGGTGTACACCCGCAGCGTCATGGCCGGGTCGGCGTGGCCGAGCCGCTCCGCTACCGCCTTCGGGTTGTGGCCGGCTCCGATCAGGACGCTGGCGTAGAAGTGCCGCATGTCGTGGCAGGTCACCTCGGGCAGGCCGGCCGCGACCCGGGCCGGCGCCCAGACGTGCCGGTTGAAGCGGTTCCGGTGCAGCGGCTGCCCGTCGTCGTCCCGGAACACGTACGCTTCCCGGCCCCGGGAGCCGTAGGCCTCGAGGTGCGCCGCTAGGGCGTCGACCACGACCCGGCCGACCGGCAGCGTCCGGTAGCTGTGCCGGTTCTTCAGCGGACCCGGCTCGACCGCGCCACCCTGTCCGGGCTGGACCTGCCGCTCGACGGTCAGCGTCCGGCGGAGAAAGTCGACGTCGGCGACCTGGAGGCCGAACAGCTCGCCCTGCCGCAGCCCGGTCGCCGCACCGACCACCACGAACGCCCGGTACCGGGCCGGCATGGCGCCGGCGAGCCGGTCGACCTGCTCGACGGTTAGCGGGCTGATCTGCTGGCGCGGCAGCTCGGGCAGCTTGACCCGGTCCGCCGGGTCGTACTGGATCCGCCGGTCACGCACGGCCGCCGACAGGATCGCCCGCACGGTCGCCCAGATCGGCCGGACCGACGACGGGGCGACCGACAAGCCGGTCACGAACGCCTGTAGCTCGCTGGCCTGGATCTGCGCCAGCGGCCGGGATCCGAGCACCGGGTAGACGTGCCTGGCGAGCTGCGACCGGGTACGCGCCGCGGTGTTCGGCCGGTGCGGCTGCATCGCCCGCCACTGCTCGGCGTACGCCTCGAACGTCACCCGTCCGGCGGCCGGGTCGACGTAGGCGCCGGTGGCCAGCTGGTGCTCGACCTTCGCGCGGTGCCGGTCGGCGTCGACCTTCCGCGCGAAGCCCTGCTTGCGCTGCTTGCCGGCCTCGTCGCGCCAGCGGACCACCCACGGCGTCTTACGCCGGGTCGGATCCTTCTCAACGCTCGCCATGGCGCAGGCTCTCCAGGAATGCCAGCAGGGCGCGCCCCCGCTCAGGGTCGATGCGTCCTTCTTCGATGTCGCGCCGCACGCCGTCCGCCATGTCCGGCGACCACTCCATCTTCTCGACGCCGGGTCGCTCCCGGTCCCAATCCACATCGGGCACCTCGGAGAAGTACACCCTGCGGTCCTGCCCGGTGGCTGCTCCGTGGCCACGGACCCATGACCGGGCGAACGTGGTCTGCATCCGTGACCCCTGCCCCTCTGGCGTCGCGGCGTACAGGTCGGTCTGCTCGGCGTCGATCGGGACGAGTAGGTGCACCGGGGCGACCGACAGCACGTAGGCCAGCGCCAGGAATTCCTCGACGGTGACGTTGCGTCGGCGGCCGTTCTCCAGGTTCTGCACCGTGAACCGGTCCCATCGGAACCCCACGGCATTCATCCGCTCGGCGAGCTGCGCAGCGGTCAGGCCAAGCCGTCCCCGGAGCTTCTTGACCCGTTGCGCGATTGCCCTCGTGGGCTCCAACGACTGCGGCTCATGTGACATGGTGTCACCCTAGCGTGAGTTCTTGTGGACACGCAAGAGAATCCGTTAGGGTGCTCCAAGTCCTCTTCTATGAGAACTGGAGTCACATCCATGAGCAGACCGAAGCTTGTCACTACCGAGGAAGTCGCCGAGTATCTCGGCATCACGGTCGGCGCGCTCCATCAACTGAGGTACCGCGGCAAGGCACCGCGAGCGGCCAAGATCGGTACCCGGCTGCGCTGGCGCTGGTCCGACGTGGAGAGCTGGCTCGACCAGCAGTCGAGGGCGGCGGCCTGATCATGGCGGAGACGAGAAACCGCCCCGGCGACGACTCCGGGGCGGCATCACAGCAGGTCGGCAAGACCAGGGCCAATGTTACCGACCTGACCGACAGTCCGCAGCGTGCCGTGCCGACCTGGCTGCGCCGCCGCGGCGGTGACCCGGTGGTCGCTCGGCGCCGGGCAGCCGCGTGGCTTGACGACCTGCTCGGCGTCGACCGGCACCGCGAGCCCGAGCCGTACGCGGCAGGCGGGATGACGCTGGACCTGGCTGCCCGGGAGGCCGCCGCGTGAGCGACGTCCAGTTCTGCGACGTGTGCCAGGAGCTGCTGCCGGACTACTGCCGCTGCTCGCCAGGTGTTCAGGATCGAGCAGGTGGAACCATGGTTCCAGGTGTCTCATCTGCGACACCTGCGGAGAATTCCGCACCTGCTCGCCGCCTGGTGCTGACTCCGGCGTCGGCCATCGAGCCGGAGCCGGTGGTGTGGGCGTGGGAGGACGACGGCGAGGGCAGGATCCCGTCCGGGTCGCTGTCCGTCGCCGCCGGCCGCGAGGGCACCGGGAAGTCGTCCTTTGGTATCTGGCTGGCTGCGCAGATCACCCGCGGCACCCTTCCCGGGCAGCTCCACGGCCAACCCCGACCCGTGATCTACGCGGCGGTGGAGGACTCGTGGAAGCACACCCTCGTGCCGCGGTTGATGGCGGCCGGCGCAGACCTGTCGATGGTGTACCGGTGCGAGGTCTACCAGGACGACGCGCTCGACACGACGCTGTCCCTGCCGCTCGACAACATCCGGCTTGAGGCCGAGCTCCGCCGGCTTCGCGCCGGCCTGCTGGTGCTCGACCCGCTCATGTCGACGATCGGCGCGAAGATCGACACGCACCGGGAACGCGACGTACGGACCGCACTCGACCCGCTCGCCCGGCTCGCCGACCGGGCCCGCTGCGTCGTCCTCGGCATCGCCCACTTCAACAAGGGCAACGGCAACGACCCGTCCTCACTCATCACCGGATCCGGCGCCTTCAAGAACGTGCCCCGGTCGGTGTTCGGCTTCGCCGTAGACCGGGAGGACGGCGGCCGGGTCATGACGCAGACGAAGAACAGCCTCGGGAAGCTCGACCTCCCGTCGCTTCAGTACGCCATCGAGGACACCACCGTGCCGACCCGGCTCGGCCCGGCGCACGTCGGCCGGCTGGTGTGGCTCGGCGAGTCCGACCGCACCGTCACCGACATCCTCAACGACTCCGCCAGCGACGACCGGGACGAGCGCAACGACTGCGCCGCGTGGCTCCGGTCGTACCTCGCCGACAACGGCGGCGAAGCTGAAGCGGTCGACGTCTTCAAGGCCGGAGACAAGAACGGATTCAGCCGCGACGCCCTCAAACGGGCAAAGAAGCGGGCCAGTGTGACCAGCCGTAAGGGTGCGTTCGACGCCGGATGGATGTGGGTCCTCAACCTCGAAGGGGGCGCGAACAGCGCGAAGGGTGCGGAGTCCGTGTCCCCGCTCTCTTCGCTCCCTTCGCCGCACCCTTCGATCAACCAGGGAGACGCAGCATGACCCAGCAGCGACCCGATTGGGACGTCGTGGTGATCGATGGTCAGCCGGAGATGGTGCTCAACGCCGCCATGGTCCGCGCCCTCATGCGCGACTCACCCCTCGGCGAACACATCGCCAGACAACGACTCATCGCCGCCGGCTTCCCCGCCCACCTGCTCAACGAACCGGGGGACACCACAACACCGTGACCGCACACCGCACCACATGGGCCCCACGCCCCACCTTCATCGACCACGCCGACCAGCCACCCGCCTGCCGCAGCCACGACCCGGACCTATGGTTCCGCCCCGGCGACGAAGCCGAAGCCAAAGCCATCTGCGCCACCTGCCCACACGAGCAACCCTGCCGCGTGTGGGCGTACGCGCAGCCCGTCGACCGGCTGTACGGCGTGTGGGGCGGCACCACCCACAACGAACGGCGACGCAACTGGAAGCCACGATGAGCAGACCCGGCACCACCGCCAACGGCTACGGCTGGCAGCACCAGAAACTCCGCGCCCGCTGGAAGCCGTACGTAGCCACCGGCACCGTCCCCTGCGCCCGCTGCGGACAACTCATCCCACCCGGTGAGCCGTGGGACCTCGGACACGACGACCACGACCGGCGCCGCTACACCGGACCCGAACACCGGCGCTGCAACAGAGCCACAGCCGGACGCAGCAAACAGCCGGCGGACCCGAAGAACACCCCGATCACGAAGTGGTGAGCGTAAACACGCTCTAACCTGCGAATATAGATGCGCCTTTATCCCCAGAGGGCCCCAGCGCCTCAGCCCGCCCTCAGGTTTTTCTCTCTCCCCGGAGGGGGTGGGGGATCATTGATTGGGGGTGGTCGAAATGGCCTCGAAACGGCTCGGGAAGCCTGTTCGCGGCTCTTTGGCGTCTGCGGTGGAGGAAATGGTGTCGGCGTTGCCGTTGGGGCCGCAGCATGCCGCTCTGGTGGCGGCGGCGCGGATGCTGGCGGAGACGTTGGATGGCATGTCGCCGGATGTGCGGGAGCGGATGGCGGGTCAGACGGTGGGTTCGTTGCTGGCAACGTTGAAGGCGTTGCGGGAGGCCGCACCGGTGCCGGTGGCGGCGAAGGTGACGGCTCTGGATGAGTTGCGGGCGCGGCACGCAGCGCGGTTGGCGCGGGCGGAGCAGGGGCGCGCGGGGTAGACCGGCACGGCGATGCGCGAATTACACTTCGTATGTCCTGGTAGGATTCTTACCATGACCACCGCCGAGATAGCTGATCTGCGTACCCGGCGCCGTGCGCTGGTGCGCCGGCTGCGGGCGGATGGCCTGTCGCTGCGGGAGATCGCCCGGCAGGTGGGCGTCTCGCACCCAACCGTGCTGGCTGATCTGGCCGCGACGGAACCCGACCAGGAGGACACCCATGAGCGTTTCAACGGCACCGCCGCCGCCGAGTGGCGGCTCTGACCTGTCTGTGCCGGAGCCCCGGCCGCATCGGACGGTGGACGCGTCGACGGCTGCACTGATGTCGCTGCTGAAGGGGCTGGACGGGCTCGGCCTGACCGGTGAGTTGTCGGCGGCGCGGGTGCTGCTGGCCCGGGTCGGCGAGGTGGTGTCGGCGGAACACGCCGCGGGGGCGCGGGTTCGGGCGGAGCGGGACCGCCTGGTCGCCGACCTGGTCGACGGGAGGACCACGCTGGAGGCTGCGGCCGGACGGTTCCCGGAGCCGGGAAGCACGGCGGTGGTGGTGGACGCTGCGGTGCGGGAGTTGCGCCGCCGGGCGGTCGACGCTGCGCAGGCCGATGTGCTGGCGGTGCATGATGTGCTCGCCGACCGGGCCAAGCCGGCGGTGGATGCTGCGGTGGCCGCTGGCCGGCACCTGGTCGACGTGCCGGCGGTGGTGAAGGTGTTGAAGCCGCCGAAGCGGCCCGCGCGGGGCAGCGGCGCGCCGCAGGAGCATCCGTGGGTGTACAACCCGCCGCGGCTGCCCGAGCTGTCGGTGGAGTCGATTCAGGCCGATCCGGTGGCGATGGGGCATTGGGTGGTGGCGACCAGGGCGACGGAGCAGGTGCGGGAGCTGCTGCGGGTGGCGGGTCTGCTGCACGAGCTGGGCGGCTGGTCGGTTCGCCTGTTCGGTGGGGACGTTGACCGGGATGTCGCGTACTTCGTCGGCCAGCTGCCGGAGCAGGTGCATCTGGCGGTGGCGGATGGGCTCGGGTGGAAGCCGGGTGTGCATGTGGATCTGCGTCCGGTGCCGGTGCGGCCGGCGAGGCGGGATGTGTTGTGGATGCCGCCGAGGGCGCCGCGGATCGGTCCCTAGTTCTGTGTTGTACGGCGTCAACGTCACCCTGCGCGGTTCCGGCATGGCGCGCGTTTGGGATCGAAGGTGGCTGAGGCTCCTTACCTCCTTTCGGGGCCGGTGAGGTCACCTGCGCCGATGGGTGCGGGCGGCCGGGGTCTGTCGGGGGCCCTGGCCGCTCAACCCCGCTAGATGAAAACGGTTACCGATAAGGAGTGGCACAGTGACCGCACACGCATCCCGGGCACGGTTCGAGTTCAAGGTGGAGCTCTACCTTGGGTCGGTGACGGGTTGGGTGGACATCACCGCCGACGTGCGCGGCCCGGTGTCGATCCACCGGGGGCAGCCGGCGGACAGCACTGGGGCGACCCCGGGTAGCTGTTCGCTGCGGCTGGACAACCGGTCCGGCGACTACAGCCCGCGCAACGGGGCCGGCCAGTGGTATGGGCTGCTCGGCCGGAACACGCCGCTACGCGTGTCCGCTGGGCTGGCCGGCGGCACCCTCTACGACCGGTTCTACGGCGAGGTGTCGGAGTGGCCGGCCCGCTGGTCCCTCGACGAGGTCGACCGGTACGTCGACGTCACCGCGTCGGGGATCCTCCGCAGGCTCGGGCAGGGCGAGCAGCCGTCATGGTCGGCGATGCGGCGCACCATCCAAGCATCCGACCCGGTCGGCTACTGGCCGCTCGAGGACGGCACCGACGCCGGGCAGGGCGGGTCGGCGCTGGCCGGCATCCCCGCAGCCACGATCGTCGGGGCGTCCGAGTTCGCCGCCATCGAGGACACCCCGTTCGGGGTGGCCGCGACCGATATCCGGTACGGCACGGCGGCGCTGCTGAACCTCGCCGGCGGCGGCACCGTCACGGCG
Organism: Micromonospora mangrovicola; assembly: GCF_047200535.1. Taxonomy (NCBI): domain Bacteria; kingdom Bacillati; phylum Actinomycetota; class Actinomycetes; order Micromonosporales; family Micromonosporaceae; genus Micromonospora; species Micromonospora mangrovicola. Next base: position 16,253 of record NZ_JBJZOG010000069.1, read on the forward strand.
ACGCTGCCCGCGTCGGCGACCGCCGCGACCGTGTCGGCGTGGGCGGTGTCCGTGGCCGCGGCCGTCGACTACACCAAGCTGTCCGGCGACGTCGTGATCAGCGAGGTGGCCACGCCGGGCGGCACCCACGTGCTGTGGCAGTTGATCCACCGCACGTCGACGCTGCGGATGCAGGTCGTCGCCACGAACGCGGCCGGGTCGACCACCACCGTCATCGACTCGGCCGGCGTCTACAGCACGCTGGACACGTATGACTTCGGGGTGTGGCAGAACGGCGCCAACATCGACGTCGGGCTCGGCTGGTATCTCGGCTCGTACGGCATCACCGGCAGCGTGGCCGGCACCCTCGCCGGCGCGACGTCGGTGACCCTCAACGCGACCGGCGCGACGCAGACCAGCAACATGCCGTTCGGGCACCTCGCCGTGTGGGCTGCGCAGCACACCCCGGTCGAGGAGGGCCTGACGGACTCGTACGGGGTGTTCGTGTTCGGGTCGACGTCGTCGTGGCGCAACGAGGCGGCAACGGACCGGCTCGCCCGGGTGTGCGCTGAGGAGGGGGTACCGCTGGACATGCCGGCGGTGTCGGACGCCGCGGTGCAGCGGATGGGTTGGCAGCCGGTCGCCTCGTTCGCCGACCTGCCCGATCAGTGCGTGGCCGTGGATGGCGGGTATCTGTTCGAGCAGCGGACCGCGCTCGGCCTGGCCTACCGAACCCGGGAGAGCTTGTACAACCAGACCCCGACCCCGATCGCCTACAGCGGGCAGCTCGCCGAGCCGTTCGAGCCGGTGGACGACGACGCGCAGGTGCGCAACGACATCACCGTCAAACGCACCGACGGCAGCTCGGCGCGAGCCGTGCAGGACTCCGGGCCGCTCGCCGCGGTGGCGCCGCCCGACGGGGTCGGCGTCTACCGCACCGAAGTCGAACTCAACCTGTACGACGACGCACCCCTGCCGGATCAGGCCGGGTGGCGGGTGCACCTCGGAACGGTGGACCGACCCCGGTATCCGGCCCTGTCGGTGCAGCTCGCCGCCCCGGGCTGGCAGGCCGACCCGTCCGGGATGGCGGCGCTGCTCGCCGTCGACACCGGCGACGTCATCGAGGTGGTCGGCTTGCCGTCGTGGGCGGCCGGGGACGCCCGCACCCTGGTCACCGGCTACTCGGAGTCGTTCGACGAGTGGACGTGGGTGATCACGTTTGCGGGGGTGCCGGCGCAGCCGTGGGACGTCGGCGAGGCCGATGGGGACGCGCGGGTGGCCGCGGACGGGTCGACGCTCGCCGCGGCGTTGGCCGCCCCGACGGCGTTGGCCGCCTGGGACTTCACGGCGAGCAGCGGCACCCTCGGGTGGTCCGGGCTGAACGGGTCGGTGGCGATCTCCGGCGGCGCGCTGCTGTGCACCCCGAACGGCAGCTCGGCCAGCGTCGAGTTCCGGTCACCGAACACACCCGTCGTCGCGGCGACCGTCTATCAGGCGACCGCCACCGCGACGTGCGCCGCGTCCCGCACGGTCACACCCATCCTGATCTGGCGCAACAGCGGCGGGTCGCTGCTGTCCTCGACGTCGGGCACGGCCGTCAGTGTGACCGCGGGTGTGCCCGCGCAGCTCACGGTGCGGGGCACCGCGCCGGCCAGCGCCACCCAGGCGCAGCTGTCGCTGGCGGAGGGCAGCACCCCGCCGGCGTCGCACACCCTGTCGGTGGACGTCGCGCAACTGTACGAGGGGCAGACGTTCTCGCTCGCGTCGACCGCCGAGAACGGGGTGTGGACCACCCTCGCCGAGGACTTCCCGCTGGACGTGCGGGTCGGTGAGGAGCGGGTGACCGTGTCGGCGATCAGCGGAACATCCAGCCCGCAGACCGCGACCGTGTCCGCCCGCGCCGTCAACGGCGTGTCAGCGGCGTGGCCGGCCGGCACCGAAGTCGACGTGTGGCTGCCCGCTGTGGTGGCGCTGTGACGCCGGGTCCGCCGCGGCCGGGTGGACCACCCGCACCGACCGGACCAGCCGGACCGCGCCCGCGCGCCCCGGAAACTTTGCGCGTCTCCGCAAAGTTGCGCGCCCGCGCGCGCGTGGGGCGGTCACTCGCCGGTCGAGTTGTCCGGCCGGCAGCGACTCGGCAGCGGAAGCGGCGTACGCCGCGACCACTGCGATGTCAACATGCGCACGTCAATGTCCGCCCAGGTGCCGTCACGGGCCACCCGGGTCACTGTGATGTGCAGTGGGACCGGCCAGAGCGGGTGTTCCCACACCAGCCGGTCCCCGCGCTGCACCGTCACCGGCCGTCCTGCTCCCGTAGCCACGCCTCGATCTCGGGCACCAGTTCGTCCTCGAACCCGGCATCAGCCAGCGGGGTGACGCCGGCCTGGTCGGCGACGTCGAGCAAATCGTCCTCGGCGTCGAGCAAATCGTCCTCGGCATCGAGCAGGCGGCGCAGCTGCTCGTACCGGTCCCGCTCGGCGGGGGTAATGTCGGCGGCGAGGCCGGCCCGGTATCCGGCCTCCCACACCTCGCCGACCCGGCCGCTGGTCGGCAGGGTGCGGCGCGTGGACCGGACGGCGGGGCGGACGTTGCGGCGTGGTGTCGGCCGCCACCAGCGGCCCGGACGCCGGCTCACCGGGTCACCCGCTGAGCGCGCCGCTGCGGTGCCGGGGTAGGCCGGGCGACGTCCGACACGTCCCGGGACATCCGGGCCGGGCGGAGCGGGCCGGCCGCGAACTCCACCGACGGCAGATGCGAGCCGGTACCCGCAACGATCACGTCGGCCCGGCCCTCGGCAACCATCGTCAGCGCGGTGGCCGCGTCGGCGATCGCCGCGAGTTCGTAGCCCTGCTCGGAGACGTGGGTGGCGCACGCACCCAACCAGCGGGCGCGGTCGGCGTCGACCATCACCACCACTGCCCGGCGGCTCACCGCTGGCCGCCCAGGTTGCCGGTGGGGAAGACGTACGAGTCGCCGCACGCCCGGACGATGTCCGGCGCCAGCTCGACCTTGTGCGCCGTCAGGTCGGCGATCCAGACGGCGGTAACCGTCTCGATGGCGTGCTGCTCGCAGCAGTACACCGCGGCGTCCAGGGAGCCGAACGGGTCGCCTGCGGCGTCGCGGCCGTACACCTCCAGCCGCACGGTGGCCGGCTGGTCGCAGTCGGGCAGGGCAAAGGGTAGGTTTCCCATGGGTCAGGACTCGCTTCCTGATCAAGGGCCCGGCCGGAGTTGCAGTCTCCGCGTCCGGGCCCGACTTATGTCGGGTCAGTGCCGCCGGTGTCGGGCGGCGGTGATGAGTGCTTGCGGGATCCACACGGCGGCGAGTGCGAGCAGCACGGCGGCGCCGAGGTCGCTCCACGCTCGGGCGGCTGCGGTGAGGGCGAGGACGGCTACCGTGCCGGCGACCACCGCGACGACCAGGGCGACGGACACGCGGACGACGGTCCGCGGCATTCGCTGGATGACGTTGAGCATTTCGCACCTCGTGGGCACATCGTGGGCACACGGCACCGTGAAGCGATGTGAGTCAGCGAGAGTTAGTGAGTACTGTTTCCCCTGCTCACTGGCCCTGTCCGGGCCGTCACTGCAGGTCCCGGAGGTGCCGGGATCTCTTCAACGCCAAGTAATCAGCACACGCGCGCTGACCTGCGGCGGAGCACCCGGAATGGCCGTGATCTCCATGGTCATGCCGTCTCCACGCCGTCCGGGGTCGGCGGGTCGTCGCCAAGGCATGGTCGATCGCGCGGCGGGTGCGGTGAGGAGCGTTGCCGTATCCCAGCCCACCGCGCCCCCGTCGGTGTCGGCTGAACCTTCTGCTGGCTTCCCCACTGCCTGCCCGGTGGTGGGAACCGTCATGGCGGTCCCTCCTCACGTCGGCGACCTGTCAGTCGCAGCTGGTCACGGCCGGCAAGCGTACGGATCGCCGATGTGCCTGCCACCGTGAGTGTGCGAGCCTGAAGGGCATGACGACGGAGAGGGCTCCGCGGGGTGCGCTGGTCTTTCTGCTGCTCTCCGCCGTGGTCGGGGCCGGTGCGGCGCTGTTCACGTTCGGCTTCCTGAGCGAGTACGGCACCACGAGCGGGTCCAGGGCCGAGGGGGCGTTGGGCGGTCTCCGGTTCGCCGCAGTGCCGCTGCTGGTGACGGCTGGCCTGGCGGCGGCCGGTTTCGCCCTCGGACGCCGCTCGGTCTGGCCGGCGGCCGTGGCGGTGGCCGTGGTGCTGGTCGGTGTGGGCGGCGCGTTGGCCGCCGGGGCGCAGGCAGCCGTGATGAAGTACGACCGGTTGCCGCGGCTGCCCCACTGCTACGACGAGGAGTTCGCCGGGTCAGAGGCGGAACCGGTGGCCCGCGCCGTGCAGGACGCCTTCGCCGGTCTTGAGCATCCGTGGCGATTCTCCGGCGGCGGGAGCACCGGTCTCGACGGGTGCGCCACCACTCTGCTGGACGTGACGTTCGACGAGGCGGCGGCGCACTACCGCGGGGAGCTTCGCTCCGCCGGCTGGGAGATCACCGGCGACGACGCGTCGGGGTTGACGGCCCGCCGCGGTGATCTGTTGTTCAGCCTGGCCGATTCCGGCTGCGGCTCCGCGGCGATCGCCATCAGGCCGAAGGCGGTGGCGAGATCCCCGCAGGCCTGCTGACTCGACGCCGTCGGCATCGCCATCCAGCACCGCCGACCCGCCCGCGCAGTACACGTCGTTCGAGTTTGGCCGGACCCTGCGCTCCTGCGGCGTCCTCGCCGCAATGGGCAGGTGGCCGACTGCTACGACAGCGCCCTGGCCGAGACGTTCTTCGCGACCATGAAGATCGAGTTGGTCTAGATCCGCGCTCGGCCCAGCCGGCACGAGCTGGCGGTGGAGGTCATCTCCTGCATCGATGGCCTTTACAACCCACATCGAGGTGTCCGGCCCATAGGAGTCACTTCACAACCCCCTGACGTCGAGCCGCCGGACAGCCACGGTCGCGGACTCACACCATCGCCACTGGCACCAGGCGCATGGCTTCCACGCCGTTGAGTTTGTCGAGGTCGATCAGCGTGGGCTCTTTGTGATCCAGGGGGAGCCGGAACCGCACCGACGCACGTGCCATCGGGGGGGGGTGAGCTGCGTGGCCAGTTCGCCCTTGCCCCGGCACTGCCTGCGCGGGCGCTCGTAGGCGGCGTCGCTGCCCTCGAACGTCATCGACTCCGCGCCCCGCAGCGCTCGTACGCCCTTCTCCACGGTCGCCCGTTGCTCGTCCGTCACGCCTGGCTCCAGCCGGAGGATCACCCCGATCCGCGACGGCAGGGGCTTCGCCGCTGCGATCTGGAGCCCGACCCACTCGACCCCGTCGACCGTGGCCATCACGAGATCGACCGCCTCGGCGACCGAGACGTCGGTGACGGTCGCGTGGAACGACTCCGGCATGTGCTCGGGCTTCGCATCAGCCAGCAGATCCGGCTTGTCCTTCAACAGTTCCTTCTGGTGCTCGTACGCCTGCTCGCGGTTCTCAAATGCGACGTTCTCGACGCTCGGCATCGCACGTAGTCGCTGCTCCACGGCGCTCTTCTGCTCTGCCGTCACGTCGTTGTTCAGCAGCAGGGTCAATGTGGTGTGCCGACTTCCCTCCGGCTCAGAGGTGCAGGCGGGCAGGGCCACCAGGAGCAGCAGAGCCAGTACCGGCGCGATACGACGCATGAGGCGAAATCGTAGGTGATCCTGCGGCATTCGGCGGCCCTCAGGCAGTTCGCCGGGAGTGACCAACCTGGCCCGACGGAGGACGCGGCGTCCGGTCCGGCCGACGGCGGCCGGTGACGCGAGCGGCCGCGCCGATGCCCGGCGGGCTGCGAGGATCGGCCGACCGGGCGCCTGGGTCCACCACATGACTGACGGTTGGGCTAGATTCGCGGCCGGAGCAGCACCCGTGGCGATCATGTCCACTGTGTGGCGGGCTCTCCCGGCCGGCCCGGGACCGGCCACACGGGGAGGAGGCGGGATGCAGGTGACCGTACGTGTGGCGGCGGCGGCCGACGCGGCGGCGTTGGCCCGCCTCCGGTGGCGACAGGCGACCGACGAGGGCGGCTACCGCGGGGCCGATCGCGTGGCCTTCCTGGAGCTGTTCACCGACTGGCTCGCCAACCATCTCCCGACCCACCTGCCGTTCGTCGCCGAGGTGGACGGTGACGTGGTCGGCACGGCCTGGCTGATGGTCGCCGACCGGGTGCCCGGCCCCGGGCGGCCGCGTCGGCGCGACGGCGATGTCCAGTCGGTGTACGTGGTGCCCGAGCGGCGGGACAGCGGAGTCGGTGCGACCCTGCTGGAGGCCGTACTGGCCGAGGCGCGCAGGCTGGAGCTGGAGCATGTGACCGTCCACTCCAGCGAACGCGCGGTGCCCTTGTATCAGCGGGTGGGATTCCAGCACGACCAGCGCTGGCTCCGTTGGCAACCGGAGTAGACGGGATGCGGCGGCTCGGTCGTCAGACGCAGTCCCAGTAGAACCGGCCCTCACGGCGGTCCGGGGAGAGGAACGCGTACCCGGTTCCGCCGCCGAAGGTGAGGGCGTAGGGGTCGTCAGGGCCGTGACCTTCTCCGCCGTCGAGTTGGAAGAGGAACCGCCAGTTGGCGTCGACGTCCAGGGACGGCTGCCAGAGGTGGACGTTGCCGCCGATGTAGCTGTACGGGGGCATCGGGTCCGCCGGCCGAGCGGCGCCGGGCGGCACCCGCTCGCGGATCCGGCCCGCCTACTGCCCGGCCGAAGGTCGGTCGACCTCGGGCTCCGCAGCGGCGGCCGCGTCGGCACGCGCCCGGTCCAGGATGAGGCGCGCCTCCGATCGGGCTTCCGACAGCATGCGCTCCGCCTCGCGTCGGGCCGAGGCGCGGTAGTCGTCGGCCTGCTGCTCGACCAGGCGAAGGATATCCTCGACTCTGGTACCCAGCCCCGACAGCGACGGGCGCTCAACCGGCGACCGCACCGGGGCCTCCTCGCTCGCGGCGGTCGGTTGGGTACCTGCAAGGAAGAGCGCCACCCCGGCCACGGCCGCGATGACGCCCGGCCACCAAGCGCCCGCGCCCAGATAGGTACCACCTACCGCGCCAGCGCCGAGCCCGACCAACAGCGCCGACAGCGACCTTGCAGACCTCGCCATCCGACCTCCCCGGACTGGTCGACATCGGATCCGAGCCAATGATCGCAGTCCACGTCAAGCCGGCGCTCGTTTGACGGCTCAGGAGAGCCCTGCGCGACGAGCGGGCTCACCGTCCGCCGTCGCGGTCCCGCAGCCAGCGCGCGAAGTCGGCGGCGACGATGCGTTCGTCGTGCACGCCGGCCGCGTCGTCGGACGCCAGCCAGACGATCGGCGGCCCCATCACCGCGGGCTCCAGGAATTCCCGGCCCTCGGGTACGGCGTCGCGGGGGAGCATCCCGGTGACGGTGGCGCCACCGGGCAGCAGCAGGTTGACGGTGATCCCGGTGCCCCGTAGGTCGGCGGCCATGACCCGGGACAGCGCCTCGCTGCCGGCGCGCGACGGCCCGTACGGGGCGAACCCGGCCCGTTGCATGGTGGAGTGGCTCACCGAGATGTTGACGATGCGGCCGGAGCCGGCGGCCAGCATCCGCGGCGTCACCTCGCGCGCCACCAGGAAGTAACCGGTCAGGTTGGTGTCGACCACCGAGCGGAAGCCGTCGACCGGTACCGCCCAGAAGCCCTGCGGCTCGGTCATGAAACGCGGGTTGACCGTGCGCATGCCGATCCCGGCATTGTTGACCAACATGTCGATGCCGCCGAGCCGCGACCACGCCTGGTCGACGGCCCTGGCCACCGACGACTCGTCGCGTACGTCCAGCTCGACGCCGATCGCCGCGGGCAGGTCGGCGGCGACGGCGGCGGCCCGCTCCGCGGACCGGCCGGTCAGCGCGACCGTCGCTCCGGCCGTGGCCAGGGCGGAGGCCATCGCGAGTCCCAGCCCGCTCGTCCCGCCGGTCACCAGCACCCGCATCGGGACTCCCGGCGGCGTTGAAATGCTCATGACCACGACGCTAGGAGTTGGAGCGTTCTCGAAGTCAAGCCGGTCGCCGAGCCCGGGTCGGCCCAGGCGCCGACGTGGCGGAGCCGCTCTTCGACACCCCTCACGGTTCCCGGAGTTCTACAATCCGCGACCCGGACGGCAACGGGTTGCGCTTCGTCCAGGCCCGGTGGTCACCGGCGGGGCTCCGGGGCAGCTGGTGCTCCGAATGGGGGACGGATGCCTCCATATCGGCCGGCATGGAAGTAGCGGTCTAGATCAATTTCTGTGAACGGCGGGTGAGTCTTTGTCGTACGCTGGCAGGTGTCCGACCGCGAGCCCCGGGTCGGCCACGACTCCAACCCCTCTCCGCCGCACCGACGCAGCCTGGGAGATGCCGTTTCACGGCACTGGGGTGAGCATGAGGTACGAGGAAAGGGGGCGGAGATGGCCGACGACACGGCATCGAAGGTTCCGCCGGACCCCACCACGGCCGTGCACGTGCCGGCCGCCGCGCCTGCCGTCGGGCCGCCCAGCAGCCTGGAGCTGTGGGCCCGCGCGCTGGTGATGCACCGCTGCTTCGGCGAGGACGACGCGGAGCCCAACATCCTGCGCGGCCTGGACTGACACCGCTGCGGATCAGCCACTGTCCCAGCCCGGGTCGGCGGCTACCTCGTCGCGTCCGGCTACGCCCCGCCGGAGGCGGGAGCGAAGCGTCGGCGGTACGAGTACGCGCTGCCAGACCCGGCGACCGCGGCAGGCACCGTCAACCCAGCCGGGTCGCACGGGCGTACAGGTAGCGCTGCTGCGGCAGGTTCATCGACCGGCGGGCCGCCGCCAGGTACGCCTCCCGGGCCGCGTCCGGGTCCCCGGCCAGCTCCAGCAGGTGCGCCCGCGCCGCGTGGCGGCGCGGGTCCTCGGCGACCCGCGGGTCGGCGGCGAGGGCGTCGAGCAGCACCAACCCGGCGTGCGGTCCCCGCGCCATGGCCACCGCCACCGCGTGGTTGAGCCGGACCACCGGGTTGTCGGCGACGCTCAGCAGCACCTCGTACAGGGCGGCGATCTGCGGCCAGTCGGTGGCCTCGACGCTGGGCGCCTCGGCGTGCAGGGCGGCGATGGCCGCCTGGAGCTGGTACGGCCCGACCGGGCCGCGGGGCAACGCCGCGCCGACCAGCCGGACCCCCTCGGCGATCTGCTCACCCCGCCACCGCCGCCGGTCCTGCTCGGCCATCGGCACCAGCGTCCCGTCCGGGCCGGTCCGCGCCGGCGTCCGCGCGTGGATGAGCAGCATCAACGCCAGCAGACCGGTCACCTCGGGGTGGTCGGTGAGGCGGTGCAGCAGCCGGGCCAGGCGGATCGCCTCGGCGCACAGGTCGGCGCGGTGCAGGTGCTCCCCGGCGGTGCTCGCGTACCCCTCGTTGAAGATCAGGTAGAGCACGTGCAGCACGGCGTCCAGCCGGGCGGCCCGCTCCGGACCGGCGGGCAGGGCGAACGGCAGGCCGCTGTCCCGGATCCGCTGCTTGGCCCGGGTGATCCGCCGGGTCATGGTGCCCTCCGGCACCAGGAACGCGCGGGCCACCTCGGCGGTGCTCAGCCCGCCGACCGCGCGCAGGGTCAGCGCGATCTGGCCGGCCGGGGGCAGCGACGGGTGGCAGCAGAGGAAGAGCAGGATCAGCGTGTCGTCGGCGTCGTCCGGCGGCCGGTCGGCCGGTGGGGCAAGCCACCGGTCCGGCGGCGCCTGTCGGGCTGCGGTGTCCTCGCGGCGGCGCCGGGCCTGCTCGGCGCGGAGCAGGTCGGTCAGCCGGCGGGACGCCACGGTGATCAGCCAGGCCCGCGGGTCGTCGGGCAGCCCGGTGCCGGCCCAGCGGGTGGCGGCGGCGAGCAGCGCCTCCTGGGTGGCGTCCTCGGCGGTGCCGAAGTGCCCGTACCGGCGCACCAGCGCGCCGAGGACCTGCGGCGCCAGCTCGCGCAGCAGGTCCTCGACCCCGTTGTCGGCCACCGGTCAGCCCTGCAACTCCTCGATGCCCGCCAGGATCGGGCGCACGTCCACGTACTCGCCCTCGGCGTCCGGGTTGACGAACCGGGCGGCGATCTCGGTGGCCCGGTCGAAGCTGGCACACTCGACCAGGGTGTAGCCGGCCAGGACCTCCTGGGTCTCGGCGTACGGGCCGTCGGTGACCACGGGCGCGCCGCCGTGCAGCCGGACCCGGCGGGCGTGCACAGGTGCGCTGAGCCCCTGCGCGTCGACCAGTTCCCCGGTCTCGGCCAGCTCCTTGTGGACCGCCTCCATGTGGGCGTGCAGCGCCGCCATCTGCTCGGGGGTCATCGGCGGCCGGCCGCCCGGCATCCCGGTCATCGCGTCGTAGTCCTGCTGGGTGCCGTACAGCATGATCAGGTATTTCACGGTCTCTCCTCCCGGCCGGCGCCCCACGGCGCCGTGTACCGGGTACGTCGGAGCCGATCAGCCGTCCCGGACACCAGCCTAGGACCGGGTCAGTCCACGCGGGCGGAGCCGAGCAGCGCGGCGGTGGGCAGCCGGAGGGTCCCGTCGGCGTCCCGGTAGGCGGCGCTGAGCCGGTCGTACTCCCGTCGGATCCGCTCCCGCACCACGGGGGGCTGCCGCTGCACGATCAGGCCGGCGCTGCCGATGCCGGCCGCCGGCCCGGCCCACCAGTCCGTCGGATCGGCGTGGTGCACCCAGGTCAGGGTCGCGCACCGGACGTCGGCCAGCCCGGCGGCGGTGAGCAGCCCGGCCAGGCCGGCCTCCGTGCGCGGGAAGTCCCGCTCGGGCGCCAGCCGGGGCAGGTCGTCCGGCGTCGGTACGCCGGCGGCGGCGATCGCCTCGCCCCAGAGTCGTTGCAGCGGCGGGTGCGGGCTGGGCCAGAGGGTGACCGCCACCCGGCCGCCGGGGCGGACCACCCGGCGCAGCTCGGCTGCCGCGGCGGCCGGGTCGCCGACGTGGTTGAGCACGAAGTTGGCCACCGCCGCGTCGGCGCCGCCGCTGCGCAGCGGCAGCCGCGGCAGCACCGCCCGGGCCAGCGCCGCGCCCGGCGCGGTCCGTCGGGCCGCATCGAGCATGCTCGACTCGGCATCGACGGCGACCACCGCGGAGCAGCGGGCGAGGGCCGCAGCCGCGACCGTGCCCGGCCCGGTGCCGACATCGATCACCCGCCGCCCGGACCGGACCGCCGCCGCGTCCAGCAGCGCCTCCGCCGGATACGCGCAGAGCCGGCCGAAGCTGCGCCGGTACGCCTCGGCCCGCCCCGCCCACCGGGACCGCTCGTGCGCGTCGAAGTCAACGTCGATCATGGCGGGCAGCGTAACCGGAGTGGCGCGTCGGTCCTACCGTGGCGGCATGACCACACTTCTGGTGGCGCTCGCCGTGGTGGCGCTGGTGCTGGCGGCGCCCGTCGGATACGTCTCCTGGCGCGACCGTCGCCGGTCCACGCCCGACGAGAGTCACGGGGCCGCCGTCGACGCCGAGAGCCGTCGACACCGCTACGAGACCCAACGGCACGCGTCCCAACACCACACGGTGCGCCATGGCGAGCCGGGCAGCATGTGAGCCCGCCGGGGTCCGCCAGGGCGGCGGTGGAGCGGGCCGGTAATGGGGCTCGCCGTTCAGGCGCGGACGGGCGCCCCGTTCGCGATCAGCGCGTCCCGCCAGGTCCGGGTGTGCCAGGCCGCGGCACCGTTGAAGACCTCATCGAGGACGCCGGGCCCGTCGCCGGTCACCGGGGCCGGCCGGTCGGCCCAGAAGTCGGTGAACGCGTGCCGCTGCTCGGGGCTGGGGGCCGGCGAGATGTCCGAACCCCGTCCCACCAGGGCGTAGCGCCGGCCGCCGACGGTGAGCAGCAGGGTGCCGAGCCGGGACAGCCGACCACTGACCTGGCCGGCCGGTACGGCGAACAGCTCCGCCCCGGACCGGTCCCTGGCCCGCAGCCACCCCTGGTCGAGGGTCATCAGCACCGGCACGCAGCGTCGGCCGTTCCAGATGCTCCGTCGCCAGTAGACGATGCTCGCGTGGGCCGCTCGGTGGGTCACGCGGGGCACTGTACCGGGTCGCTCCGCACGTCCCGTACGACGAGCGGTGCGAGCCGGTCGAGGTCACGCCGGCCACCTGGCCCGGCCCGATGACCGCGCCCACGCGTCGAGCCGGCCCCGCCCGGGGTCCGGAGCCGAGTTCGTGCTCCGCGCCGGCGGCCGGGGAACCACCGGGTCCGTCGTGCCCGCCGGTGAACTGTCGCCGCCCGCCCCGCGTGATCACCGGTGGGCATCATCCGCGCGCGGTCGGGGTACTGCGCACGGCACAGCGACTGGAGCCGGGGAGGTAACCGTGGGGGAGAAGGCGGGACGTCGGCGGATGGGGCCGCTCGCCGGGCTGCTGGTGGCGGTGGTGGTGGCGGCCGGGTGCATGGGCGGTGGGCTCGACCAGGGCGATCCCCAGGGTGAGCCCGGACAGCCCGGCCCGCAGCGGTCCCGGCCGGCGGCCTCCCCGGGCGCGCAGGACACCCGGGAGGACGGGACCACGAGCGTCACCGAGTTCAAGAACGACTTCAACGACGCCGTCGGCCTCGCCGAGCAGTACTGGACCGAACGGTTCCGGGCCTCCGGCAAGCGGTTCCAGCCGATCCGGCGGGTGGTGCCGTATTCCCGGTCGGGGGAGGTGTCCTGCGGTGGGCAGGCCCTGCCGCGCAACAACGCGGTCTACTGCTCGGCGGGGGACTTCATCGCCTACGACGTGAACTGGTCGGTGGCGGCCTTCCGGCAGATCGGCGACGCGTTCCTGTACTACCTGCTCGGCCACGAGTACGCCCACGGCGTGCAGGTCCGCCTCGGCATCCGCTACGACTTCACCATCCAGCAGGAGCTGCAGGCCGACTGCATGGCCGGGGCGTACATCGGCGACAACGTGCGGAACAAGATGCTCGCCCTCGACAAGGGCGACCTCGACGAGTTCCGGAAGGGGCTGCTCGCGGTCGGCGACGACCCGGACCAGCCCTGGTTCGCCGAGGGCTCGCACGGCACCGCCGAGCAGCGCACCGATTCGTTCTTCCGGGGCTACGAGAACTCGCTGGGCGCCTGCGGTCTCGGCTGATGCCGCAGGTCACCCTCCGCCGGGACGATCGACCGGGCCGGCGGCGGGGCTGAGAGGATCGGCGGGTACGCCCACCCGCCCGAGGAGGCCCCGCTGAGCAGCAAGCACCCCGCCGCCGTGCTCTTCGACATGGACGGCACCCTGGTCGACAGCGAGAAGCTGTGGGACGTGGCGCTGCAGGAACTCGCCGCGGTCTACGGCGGGACGCTGTCCGACCCGGCCCGCAAGGCGATGATCGGCACCAGCATGGCCGCGGCCATGCGGATCCTGCACGACGACCTCGGCCAGCCGGAGCGGGACCCCCAGGCCAGCGCCGAGTGGATCAACGCGCGGATCCTGGACCTGTTCCGTACCGGGCTGCGCTGGCGGCCGGGCGCGCTGGCCCTGCTGCGGGCGGTCCGCGCGGCGGGCATCCCCACCGCTCTGGTCACCTCCAGCGGCCGGTCGCTGGTCGAGGTCGCCCTCGACACCCTCGGCCGGGACAGCTTCGACGCGGTGGTCTGCGGCGACGAGGTGGACTCGACCAAGCCGCACCCGGAGCCGTACCTGACTGCCGCTCGGCTGCTGGAAGTGCCGATCGCCCGCTGCGTGGCGATCGAGGACTCGCCGACCGGGGTGGCCAGTGCCCTGGCCGCCGGGGCCGCGGTGCTGGCCGTGCCGGCGGAGGTGCCGCTGCCGGCGACGGAGGGCGTGCACCAGCTGGAGAGCCTGAGCGGTGCGGATCTGGAGCTGCTCGCGGCGCTGCTCGGCGAGCCGCCGGCCTGACCGGCTACGCGACGGGGCCCCGCCGGTCGGCGGGGCCCCGTGCGTTTCGGCCGTGCTCAGTCGTGGGCGATGGCACCCAGCACGTTGATCCGCGCGGCCCGGATCGCGGGCAGCGCCGCAGCGACCACCCCGATGATCGCGGCGAGGATCAGGAAGGTGACCATCTGGCCCCAGGGCAGGACCAGGTGGGTGAAGCCCTCGTCCTTGAGCGCCCGGATCACCGCGGTGCCGAGGCCGGTGCCGACGACCACCCCGAGCAGCGCGCCGAAGATCGAGATCACCACGGCCTCGACGGTGATCATGCGCATGGTCTGCGCCCGGTTCAGCCCGATCGCCCGGAGCAGGCCCAGCTCACGGGTCCGCTCCAGCACCGACAGGGCCAGGGTGTTGACGATCCCCAGCACCGCGATCACGATGGCCAGCGCCAGCAGGATCTGGATCATCTTCAGCGGGGTGTCCAGCTGGCCGGTCTGCTGCTTGATGAACGCGCCCCGGTCCGCCACCGACACCTCGGGGCTGTCCGCGAGCAGCCGTTCCACCTGCGGCTGCACCTCCTCGATCCGGGTGCCGGGGGCGAGCTGCACGTAGCCCTGGATGGGCTGCGGGATGGCGAAGTCGCGGGTCGCCTGCGCGGGCAGCATCACCGGGTTGGTCAGCTGCGAGCTCTGGTAGATGCCGCTGACCGTGTAGGTGCGGGCCTCGCCCCGGGACAGCTGCACGGTCACCGTGGAGCCGACCGACAGGTTGCGGTTCTCGGCGACGTCCGAGTTGATCAGCATCTGGTCCGGGCCGATCCGGCTGATGTCACCGGCGGTGGCCTTGGCCCCGAAGACTCCCTGCAGCGCGGCGGGGTCGCTGCCGGCGGCCACCCAGGTCCGCTTGCCGCCGACCAGGGCCATGTCGCCGTACTCGCCGTCGGCCAGTCGCACGCCGGGCAGCGCGGCGATCTCGTCCAGCACCGCCGGGTCGAAGCTCGGCGGCCGGGGGCCGCTCTGGTCGCCGGCGATGACCAGCTCCGCCTTGATGGTGTCCTCCGCCAGGGCGGTGATGCTGCCCTTGGCCGAGTCCAGGATCACCGTCACCCCGGTGACCAGGGCGATGCCGACCATCAGCGCGGCGGCCGTGATGGCCGTACGCCGGGGGTTGCGGCCGGAGTTGAGCCGGCCCAGCTTGCCCGGCACCGACCAGGCGAAGATCGACCCGAGCAGGGCGACCACCGGGCGGCTGATCAGCGGGGTCAGCAGCGCCACGCCGATCAACGCGAAGAGCACGCCGCCGAGGACGGCCCACAGGGTGTGGCCGCCGGCCCGCTCGGTGAGGCCGAGAAAGAGCAGCACCGCGCCGATCCCGGTGACCACGGCCCCGCCGACGGTGACCCGGGTCAGCGGCCGGTCCGGGGTGGCGACGTCCTGCATCGCCGCGATCGGCGGGATCCGGGACGCCCGCAGCGCCGGCAGCAGCGCCGCCAGCACGGTGATGACCATGCCGACCGTGAAGGCCGCGATCACCGCGGCGGCCGGCACGCCGATGCCGGCGACGGCGAGGCCGCCCTGCTGCCCGAACACCCACGCCAGCAACGCGCCGACGCCGATGCCGGCGCCCAGGCCGAGCACCGAGGCGATCAGCCCGACCGCGAGCGCCTCCAGCACCACCGACCCGATGACCTGCCGGCCGCTGGCCCCGACGGCCCGCAGCAGGGCCAGCTCCCGGGTGCGCTGGGCGACGATGATCGAGAAGGTGTTGAGGATGAGGAAGGTGCCGACCAGCAGCGCCACCGCGGCGAAGCCGAGCAGGATCTTGTTGATGAAGGAGAGCCCATCCTTCAGGCCGGCCGACGTGTCGGCGGCCAGTTGCTCGCCGGTCTTGACCTCGTAGTCCGGGCCGATCGCCGCGGCGACCGCGTCGCGCAGCGCCGCCGGTGTGGAACCGTCGGCGGCCCGGACGGTGACGTTGGTGAAGAGGTCCGGCTTGCCGAGGATCTGCTGCTGTGCGGCCGGGGTGGTGAAGGCGACCTCGTTGACGCCGCCGAGGGAGTCCCGGTCGCCGCTGTAGCCGAAGACGCCGACCAGGGTGAAGTCCTGCCGCTTCGACGACATCGGGGTGAGCACGCCTACCGTGTCGCCGACCTTGACCTTCGCCGCCTCGGCGAGGGCGGCGTTCACCACGATCTCGGTGTCCGACTGCGGGGCGCGACCCTCGCGCAGGCGCACGAGGTCGCTCTCGCCGAGCCAGTTCTCGCCGAGCTGCGGCGGGCCGAAGGAGGTCATCGCCTTGCCGTTGCTGCCGATGAGGCGGGTGCCGTCGGCGTTGACCACGCCCTTGACGTCGGCCGCGCCGGGGACCGCCTTCACCCGGTCCACGAGCGAGGCGGGCACCGGGGTGACCACCTGCTCGCCCTCGGACTCGCTGAGCGCGACCCTCGGCTTGCCGGCGACGTTGACGTCGATGTCGGAGAACCCGTCGGCGAAGAGCGCGTCGAAGGAGCGGCCGAGGGTGTCGGTGAGCACGAACGCGCCCGAGACGAACATGACGCCCAGCACGACGGCCAGGCCGGACAGCACCAGGCGCACCTTGCGCGCCAGCAGGCTCTTGAGGGTGGCACGGAACATCAGCCAGCCACCTCGGCCGGGTTGTCCAGCTTCTTCATGGTGTCCAGCACCGTCTCGGCGGTCGGCTCGATCAGCTCGGAGACGATCTGCCCGTCGGCGAGGAAGACCACCCGGTCGGCGTACGCGGCGGCGGTCGGGTCGTGGGTGACCATCACGATGGTCTGGCCGTGCTCGCGGACCGAGTTGCGCAGGAACTTGAGCACCTCGGCGCCGGCCCGGGAGTCCAGGTTGCCGGTGGGCTCGTCGGCGAAGATCACCTCGGGGCGGGAGACCAGTGCCCGGGCACACGCCACCCGCTGCTGCTGGCCGCCGGAGAGCTGCGCCGGCCGGTGTCCCAGCCGGTCCCGCAGGCCGACGGTGTCGATCACCGTGTCGTACCAGGCCGGATCCGGCCTGCGGCCGGCGATCGAGAGCGGCAGCAGGATGTTCTCCTGGGCGGTGAGCGTGGGCAGCAGGTTGAACTGCTGGAAAATGAACCCCACCTTGTCCCGGCGCAGCCTGGTCAGCCCCGCGTCACCCAGCCCGGTCACCGTGGTGTCGCCGATCATGACAGTGCCCCGGGTGACCGAGTCCAGGCCGGCCAGGCAGTGCATCAGCGTCGACTTGCCCGAGCCGGACGGGCCCATGATGGCGGTGAACCGGCCCCGCTCGAACTCGCAGGTCACCCCCCGCAGGGCGCTGACCTGCGCCGCACCGCTGCCGTACACCTTCCACACGTCGCTCGCCAGGGCCGCGGCCTGCGCCTGCCGTCCCACCGTCGCGGTCACGTCATCCACCTCTTCCAAATCACCTGCTGAAACCGCACCGCCCCCGCGGACCGGTGCGGTAGCTCCCATCCTCCGTGCCGTGGACCGAGGATCCGTCCATCCCCGGGCGGATCCCGCGCCGGAAATACCGCTGGGGGGCGCCCCCGAGACGGCCTCAGGGTCGCCCCCTGATCACCGCATCGTCGCTCGGCTCGCCGACCGCCGGACCGACGCTATGACCTCACGCCACGTCATGGTCAACCGGTCCGCCCCGTGTCCAGTCACGGTAGGCGGCGCCGGCAACGGCTCCGTCGTGCCGAACGCGGCCCCGCAGGTACGCGTTGCACGGCAGCACGTCGCGTTCCGCTACGCGCGGGCGGGCAGGACGGCGGGGCGGCCTAACGCCGCTTCGGGTGGGCGCGTCCGAGGGCGCCGGCCCGGCCCCACCGTCCCGGGATGTTGAGCAACTCGATCCGGCCCATGCTCGCGGGCACGGCCGGCCTGGTCACCAGGTGGTCTCCGCGCGGCTCCATGCCGAGCATGGTGCGCAGCAGCAGCAACGGGGTGCCGGTGGACCAGGCCTGCGGACTGCAGGCCGTGGGGTACAACACCGGATACCTGGTCAGCGCCCGGTCGTATCCGGCGAACGCCTCCGGGAGCCGGCCGTGGAAGTACTCGGCGGCGTCGATGATGCCCTCGGCGATGCGTCCCGCCTGCTCGC
>NZ_JBJZOG010000070.1:0-33865 GCF_047200535.1 Micromonospora mangrovicola
GTTGCGGTCGCCGCGCTCGTTGCGGTCGCCCCCGCGCTCACCGCGCTCACCGCGATCGCCACGCTCGTTGCGCTCGCCGCGCTCGCCGCGCTCGCCGCGCTCGGCACGTTCGCCCCGGTCGCCGCGCTCGTTGCGGTCGCCCCCGCGCTCACCGCGCTCGGCCCGCTCGCCACGCTCGGCCCGCTCACGGCGACCCTCGCCGCCGCGCTCGGCCCGCTCGCCGGTCTCGGCGGTGGCCTCCTCGGCCCGCGTCTCGGCTGGTCGCGCCTCGGCGTTGGCGGCGGCCCGGCCCCGACGGGTCCGGGTGCGACCCTCGGTCGGCTCGGCGGCCGGCGCCGACTCGGCGGGGCGGCGCTCGCTCTCGGCCCGCTCCTCGCGTACCTCGGCGTGCACCTCCTCACGAGCAGGAGTGGCCGCAGCCGCGACCTCGGCCCGCGGTCGAGGGGTCCCGGCGGCGGCGCCGCCCTGCCGCTCGGTGATCGCGCTGATCAGCTCGCCCTTACGCATGCGAGCCGTACCGGAGATACCGAGCGACGCGGCCAGGCTCTGGAGTTCTGGCAGCAGCATCGCCGACAGGCCCGTGCCGCTGCGCCGGCGGCGCGTGGGAGCGGCGGTGGTGGCATCGCCAGCGACGTTGGAAACATCCGACGTCACGTCGGTGGTGTCGCTCAATGGATTCCTTCCCTCGATAGGCCGGGACTGCCCGGGGTCGTGGAACAGGTGGCCGGGCGGCCTCGGTGCACCCGCCTCGCATGGACGCGTCGCGGGAGTCTGTGACACAGCAGCCGGTCGGTTTCCCGACTCACCGACGCCGGTGAGCAGGTCTCGCCGTCTGCGGCGACCTGTGGAAACTGCGGTGCGGCGTGAGCCTTTGGCAGGGGTGACGGGCTGACCGCCGAGAGCTTCGGGGGTGCGCCGACCCGCAGGAAGATCGCATGCTTCGCGGCTGTGCTGAGTCTAGAGCGTAATCAACTCTTCCGACCTGCGGCAACAGGGTCCCGCTCGGCGTGTCCAAGTCTACCCCGGGTGACCCGGGCACCGCTGACGTCTATCGGCAACTCCCAACGCTGCCAATCTGTTCCCGCGTCGAAGCCCGCAGGGACCTCGGTCAACGCCAGCACGGTCGGGCCCGCACCACTGACCACAGCCGCCACATCGGCCCCACGCAGCGCACTGACCAGGGCGGCCGTCCCCGGCATCCCCTCGGCCCGGTAGTCCTGGTGCAGCCGGTCGACCGTGGCCGGCAGCAGCAGCGCCGGGTCCGTGGTCAGCGCATGCACCAGCAACGCCGCCCGGCCGGCGGTCAACGCCGCGTCGGCGTGCGGCACGGTGGCCGGCAGCGCGGCCCGGGCGACGGCGGTCAGGCCACGCTCGCCGGGCACGAAGACGGTGGGGTGGACGGCCCCGGCGACGGCCAGGGACACCGCGCGGGCGCCGGCCGGCTCGGTCCAGGCGACCGTGAAACCGCCGAGCAGGCAGGGCGCGACGTTGTCCGGATGTCCCTCGATCTCGGAGGCCAGCCGCAGCGCCGCGGCGTCGTCCAGCCGGGTCGCCCCGTCGGCGACCAGCGCCCGGGCCAGCAGCACCCCGGCCACGATGGCCGCCGAGGAGGAGCCGAGCCCGCGGGCCTGCGGGATCCGGTTGACGCACTCCAGCGCCAACCCCGGCGGCTGCCCGCCGAGCACGTCGAAGGCGGCCCGCATCGAGGTCACCACCAGATGCGTGTCACCGTCCGGCAGCTCACCGGCGCCCTCCCCGGACACGGCCACCCGGGCCCCGCCGGCGGTCACCTCGGCGGCCACATCGTCGTGCAGCCCGAGGGCCAACCCGAGCGCATCGAAGCCCGGGCCGAGGTTCGCGCTGGTCGCGGGCACCCGGACCCGTACGGGACCGGAGGCGAAAGTCATCGGCACCGGCTCATGCTAGGGCCCCGGACCGACAGCCGGCCGGTTCGCCCGGCCCGTGGGAAATGATCGTCTCCGCTAGCCTGGCCGATGACCGGCGTCCGACGGCCCCCGGGAGCGACGTGGACCTGTTTGTTCCGATGCTCCTGTCCATCGCCGGGGCGCTGCCCACCGTCGCGGTGCTGGTGACCGGCATGGTGCTGGCCGCCGCGGTTGGATCGCGCCCGGTCCGCCCCGGCCGCCCCGGGCCACGGCTGAACCGCCGGATCAGGGAGTACGTGTCGGCTCCGGCTGCTCCGCCGGCTCGGTGAGGGAGAGCCGGCGGGTGGCGAGCCGCCAGCCCAGGGCGTAGACCACGGTGACCAGGCCGCAGCCGGCCAGCACGGTGCGCTCGTCGACCGCGTCGACCACCAGGGCCACCACGAGCTGGCTGACCGAGATGGCCAGCGTCGCCAGCATCATGTCGGTGGCGAAGACCCGGCCCCGCAGCCGGTCCGGCACCTCGCCCTGCAGGGCGAAGTTGGACATCACCCAGTTGCTGCCGCCGCCGAAGTGGGCCAGGAAGACCAGCACCAGCACCAGTGGGAACCAGTTCACCGCCGCGACGCCGACGTACGCCAGGCCGTAGAGGGACATGGACAGCGCCAGGCCGGTGAGCAGCCAGGCCCGGTTGGTCAGCACCCGGCGCATCAGGATCGGGCCGACCAGCGCCCCCGCGCCCCGGCTGGCGAAGAGCAGGCCGGTGCCGATCGCCCCCACCCCGTACACCCCGGCGAGCAGCGGGAAGACGGTCAGCACGCCGTTGCCCAGACCGACCGCCGACTTCACGGTGACCAGGGCGAGCACCCGCGGCCGGTGCGCGATGTAGCCGAGCGCCTCGCGGATCGCCGCCCAGGTGCGCGGGCTCGCCGCCGCCGGGTCGCGGGGTGCCTGCAACGGCCGGCGGATCAGCGCGGCCAGGCCCGCCGCCATCGCCAGCGCGCCCGCCGCCACCCAGAAGCTGGCGTACGGGCCGGCGGCGGCGCTGAGCATGCCGCCGAGCGAGGCGCCGACCACCGTCATGGTGCCCCAGGCCGAGCCGGCCACCGCGTTGCCGGCGGCGAGGTCGGCCGGGTCGAGCACGTTGGGCAGGGCGGCCTGGGCGGCCGGCGAGTAGAACGCCTTCGCCACCGCCACGGCCGCGATCGACACCAGGGCCAGCCACGCCGTCCCGGCGCCGCGAACACCGAGCAGCAGCAGGATGCCGGCCAGCGCGCCCAGGTTCGCCGCCATCATGATCTTCCGCCGGTCGAACCGGTCGGCGATCGTGCCGGTGTAGGGCAGCAGCAACGCCGTCGTGCCGGTGTCCACGGCGAGGACCAGCGCCCCCCACACCCCGCTGCCGGTCAGCTCGGGCAGGAGCACCAGCAGCGGCACCATGACGAACCAGTCGGCACCGAACACCACCAGCTCGGCGAGGAAGAGGTTGCGGAAGTCGCGATTGCGGACGAGGACCGAGAGGGTGGGCGACACGCGGGAACCCTATCCGGGCGGTCAGACCACGGCGGCGCGGCGCAGCAGTTGGGAAACGGTGACGAAGGTGTAGCCGCGGGCGCGCAACCCGGTGATCATGTCGGGCAGGCCGCGGAGCGCCACGAGACGCTGCTCGGTGCCGACGTCGTGGCCGAGCAGGATCGTGCCGGGCTGGACGTCGGCGACGATCCGCCGGGCGTGGCCGGTCGGGTCGTGCGGGAACTCCCTCTCGACCATCTGCAACGTCCACAGCACCAGGCGGTAGTCCAGCCGGGCGGCGGCATGCAGCACCGCGCCGCCCAGGTGCCCCCAGGGCGGGCGGAGCAGGCGGGGCGCCACGCCGGTCGCCTCGGCGATCGCGTCGTGGCTGCGCTTCAGATCGTCGTACGCGGCGTGGGCGTTCATCCGGGCCAGGTCGTGGTGGGCCCAACTGTGGTTGCCGACCTCGTGCCCGCCCAGCCGGTCGCGCACCAGGGCGGCGTGCTGCCGGGCCTGCTCCCCGATCAGGAAGAAGGTGGCCGGGACGGCGTACCTCGCCAGGGTGTCCAGCACCATGGGCGTCCAGTGTGGTCGCGGGCCGTCGTCGAAGGTGAGGGCGACGAACCGCTCGCCGGTCTGTACCCCCCAGGTGACCTCGACCGCGCCGGCGCCGACCTGCTGGTGACGGTTGCCCAGGGTGGCGCTGGACGGTCCGCCGGCCAGCGCGAGGCGACGGTCGGCGATCCAGGTGGACTGGGCGGTGGCCGCGACGCCCAGCACGGCGCCGCCGGCCAGCAGGGCGGTCCGGCGCAGCACCGCACGCCGCCCCCACCGGCCCATGTCGCCGTCCGCCATGGTCCCCGCTCCCACGCCGCCCGGCCGCCCCACGCAAGGGACGCCCCGACACCCGCAGTAGGTGTCGGCTCACTCAAGGTACCGCGTCCGGCCACGCCCGATGGTCCTCTCGGGCCGGCCGAGCCCGGTCGCACGCCCTACCCCCGGCCCGGCGGCGCCCTCGTTCACGGAAAGGGTCGCCGTCCCGCTCGGGATGGCCACCCTTTCCGTGAATCTGCGCCCTGGGTGGGCGCGGCGGTCACTCCGCCGGCGGGAGCGGGGACCGGCGACTTCTGGGCAGGCGGAGCACCTCGAACTGGTCCGTACCGTCGACCAGCGCGGCCGACGGGACCGGCCGGGCCGGCGGCCCGGCGACCGGTTCGGCCGCCTCGGCCCGGTGCTCACCACCGCCGACGGTCGCCGGCTCCGGCACCGGCACGGTCGCCGGCTCCGGCGCGCCCGGGCGGCGGGCCCGCCGCCCGCGCAGCGACTCCTTGGCGCGCTCCACCATGGTGTAGAGGGTCGGCACCAGGATCAGCGTGAGCAGCGTCGAGCTGAGCAGGCCACCGATCACCACGATCGCCAGCGGGCGGGAGATGAAGCCGCCCTCACCGGTGAGCCCGAAGGCCATCGGCAGCAGCGCGAACACGGTGGCGACCGCGGTCATCAGGATCGGCCGCAACCGCCGCCGGCCGCCCTCGACCACCGCCTCGGTGACGCCCATGCCCTGCATCCGGTACTGGTTGATCAGGTCGAGCAGCACGATCGCGTTGGTCACCACGATGCCGACCAGCATCAGCACGCCGATCAGCGCCGGTACGCCCAGCGGCGTGCCGGTGGCCAGCAGCAGCGCGATGGCACCGGTGGCCGCGAACGGCACCGAGATCAGCAGGATCAGCGCCTGGGTCAGGCTGCGGAACGTACCGACCATGATCAGGAAGACGATCGCGATCGCGGCCAGCACGGCCAGGCCCAGGTCGGCGAAGGCGTCCTTCTGGTCGGCGCTGACACCGCCGACGGTGAACGTCGCCCCCGGCACGTCCAGCGCGTCCAGCCGCTTCTGCAGCTCCTGGGTGGTGGCGCCGAGGTTGGAGCCGGTGGCCGTGCCGGTGACCGAGACGCTGCGCTCGCCGTCGATCCGGGTCACCTGCTGCGGGCCGTCGACCTGGTTGACGTCGGCGATGTCGTTCAGCCTGACCCGGCCCACCGGCAGCGCCCGCAGCTCGGCCACGCTCATCGGCGGCTGGGCCCCGGTGCTGAGCACGACGTCCCGCGACGCGCCGTCGAGGTTGACCCGCCCGAGCGGCGCACCCCGGTATGCCTGCGCGACGAGCTGCCCGACGGCGGCCTCGGTGAGGCCGGCCCGGGCCGCGGCGACCCGGTCCACGGTCACCTCGACCCGGGGCACCTGCGTGGCGAGGCTGGTGGCCACGTCCTCGACGCCCGGCGTACCGGCCAGCGCGTCGCGGGCGGCCTCGGCGGCGCGGGTCAGCGTCTCCGGGTCGGTAGCCTGCACGACCACCTCGAGCTGGTTGGCGGAGGCGGCATCCCGCCCGGCGCCGAAGCTCAGCTCGCCGACCTCCGGGCCGAGGGCGTCGAACTCCCCGCGCAGCGTCCGCTTGACCGCCGCCGCGTCGGTGTCCCCGTCCAGCGCCACGGAGTACGAGGCGGTGTTGTTGCCGCCCCCGCCCGCCCAGGGCTGGTCGCTGCCGCCCGCGGTGACCTGGTACGTCCGCACGCCCCTGGTCCGGCCGAGCACCTCCTCGACCTTCGCGGCGGCCTGGTCGGTGCCGGTCAGGCCGGTGCCCGCCGGCAGCTCCTGCCGGATGCTCAGGGTGTCCTGGCCGGAGTCGTCCAGGAAGTTGGTCTCCAGCTTCTGCGCCAGGCCGAAGGTGCCGAGCAGCACCAGCAGGCCCAGCCCGACGGTGGCCCAGCGGGTGCCCCGGGACCGGGTGGCGAAGCCGATGGCCGGCAGGTACGCCCGCTGCAACGGGCTGCGCAGTTCCTTCTCCTCGGCGGCGCGCCGGGCCGCCGCGTCGTCGGCCCCGCCAGGCGGCTTGAGGAACCAGTACGCCAGCACCGGGATCACCGTCAGGGACACCAGCAGCGAGGCGAGCAGGGCCACCGTCACGGTGATCGCGAACGGCGCGAAGAGCTGCCCGATGAAGCCGCCCACCAACGCGATCGGCGCGAAGACGGCGACCGTGGTCAGCGTGGAGGCGGTCACCGCGCCGGCCACCTCGCGGACCGCGCCGAGGATGGCGTTCCGCTTGGCTTCGCCGTACTCCAGGTGCCGCTTGATGTTCTCCAGCACCACGATCGAGTCGTCGACGACCCGGCCGACGGCGATGGTCAGCGCGCCGAGGGTGAGCAGGTTGAGCGAGTAGTCGCCGGCCCAGAGCACGATCAGCGCGACCAGCACGGACAGCGGGATGGAGACCGCGGTGACCACGGTGGAGCGGATCGACAGCAGGAAGACCAGGATCACCACGACCGCCATCAGCAGGCCGAGCAGGCCCTCGGTGGTCAGGCTCTCGATGGACCGCTCGACGAACGGGGCCTGGTCGAAGACCACGGTCAGGTCCGCGCCGGAAGCGGCCGTCAGCTCGTCCAGCCGGTCCCGGATCTCGTGCGAGATGCGGACCGCGTTCCCGTCCGGGGTCGCGGTGACGGCGATGCCCAGGCTGGGCTTGCCGTTGGTCCGGGTGAAGCCCCTGGCCGGGGCGAGCTGCTCCTGCACCGTGGCCACGTCGCCGAGGCGGACCGGGGCGGCCGGGGCGGTGGCGAGCACGATGCCACGAAGGTCGTCCACGGTCCGGATCGGGGTGCCGACCTGCACCGGCAGCGACCGGCTGCCGTCTGCCACGGCGCCGGCCGGCAGCGCGACGCCGTTGGTCTTGAGCGCCTGGGCGATCGCGGTGGGGGCCAGCCGGGCCGCGGCCAGCTTCGCCGGGTCGGGGGTGACCAGCACGACCTGGTCGCGGGCGCCGGTCACGGTGACCGTCCGGACCCCGTCCAGCCCTTCCAGCTCGGGTACGACGGTGGTGCGCAGCTTCTCGGCGAGGGCCTGCTCGTCATCGCCGCCGCTGGCGGCGACCACCACCGCCGGGATCTCGTCGGTGCTGCCGGCGAGGACCTGCGGGTCCACCCCCTCGGGCAGCTGCGCGTCGATGCGGTTCAGGGCGGTCTGCATCTTGTTGACCACGCCGTCCAGGTCGGTGCCGAACTCGTACTGCACCTGAACGGTGGTGGAACCCTCACGGGAGGTGGAGGTGATCTTGTCCAGTCCCGGGATGCCCTGGAGACTGTTCTCGATCGGCTCGGTGACCTGGGACTCGACGATCTCCGGCGCGGCGCCCGGGTACGCCGCCACGATGAACGCGGCGGGGAACTCCAGGGACGGCAGCAGCTGCTGCTTCAGCGACGGCACGGCGAACGCCCCGAACGCCGCGGTGACCAGCGCGATGAGGGCGACCAGTCCACGGTTGGCGAGGCTGAATCTGGCGAGCAGCGACATCTGCGTTACTCACTCCTGGATGACGGGGTCGACGGGGGTGCCCAGTCTCCCCCACCCGCTCACGCTCCCGGGCACCCACCCCGCCCTCGGCGG
This sequence comes from Micromonospora mangrovicola, assembly GCF_047200535.1. Classification (NCBI taxonomy): domain Bacteria; kingdom Bacillati; phylum Actinomycetota; class Actinomycetes; order Micromonosporales; family Micromonosporaceae; genus Micromonospora; species Micromonospora mangrovicola. The sequence continues at coordinate 7,840 of NZ_JBJZOG010000070.1, forward strand.
AAGGCGGTGCCGAGTGGACGGTACGGATCAGGCGAGGTCGAGGGAGCGGGCGGCGGCGAGCGGATCGTTGGCGATCGTCACCGGGGCGGGGGCCGTGCTGATGGCCCACTCGGGGTCCTTCAGACCGTGACCGGTGACCGTGCAGACCACCGTGGAGCCGGCGGGCACCTGCCCGGCGGCGGCCTGCTGGAGCAGGCCGGCCACGCTGGCCGCGCTGCCCAGTTCGACGAAGACGCCGACCTCGCGGGCCAGCAGCCGGTACGCGGTCAGGATCTCCCGGTCGGTCACCGCCGCGATCAGGCCGCCCGAGGCGTCCCGGGCGTCGATCGCCTTGGTCCAGCTCGCCGGGTTGCCGATCCGGATCGCGGTGGCGATGGTGGACGGCTCCGGGACCACCTGCCCGGTCACGATGGGGGCCGCGCCGGCCGCCTGGAAGCCGTACAGCTTCGGGGTCCGCGTGGCGTTCCCGTCGCGCAGGTCCTCGCGGTAGCCCATCCAGTACGCCGAGATGTTGCCGGCGTTGCCGACCGGCAGGCAGTGGATGTCGGGCGCGTCGCCGAGCGCCTCGACGATCTCGAAGGCGGCCGTCTTCTGCCCGTGCAGCCGGTCGATGTTGACGGAGTTGACCAGGGCGACCGGGTAGTCCTGCGCGAGCTTGCCGGCGAGCGCGAGGCAGTCGTCGAAATTGCCCTGCACCTGGAGCAGTTTGGCGCCGTGCACCAACGCCTGGGCCAGCTTGCCCAGCGCGATCTTGCCTTGCGGCACCAGCACCGCACAGGTGATCCCGGCGCGGGCGGCGTACGCCGCGGCGGAGGCGCTGGTGTTGCCGGTGGAGGCGCAGATGATCGCCTTGTCCCCGGCCTCGACGGCCTTGGAGACGGCGACCGTCATGCCCCGGTCCTTGAACGAGCCGGTCGGGTTGGCCCCCTCGACCTTCAGCCAGACGTCGGCCCCGGTCCGGGCGGAGAGCACCGGCGCCGGCAGCAGCGGGGTGTTCCCCTCGTGCAGGGTGACGACCGGAGTGGCGTCGGTGACCGGCAGCCGGTCCCGGTACGTCTCGATCAGGCCCCGCCACATGTCGCTCTCCTCGCCTCTCCCGCCCCGGCAGCGCCGGGGCCCCTACCAGGGTGGACCAGCCTTCCCGGCCGGTCGCCGGCACACCCTGCCTTAACCATCAGGCGGGACGCCGGGCTACGCCCCGCCCTCGACCCGCAGCACGCTGGTCACCGAACGGACGATCGGCAGCCCGCGCAGCTCCCCGACGGTGGCGGCGAGCGCGGCGTCCGGTGCCGTGTGGGTCACGATGACCAGCTCGGCGTCCTCGCCCCGGCCCGCGGGACCGCCCCCGGCGGGGCCCTGCCGCACGGTGGCGATGGAGACCTCGTGCCGGGCGAAGACCCCGGCGACCGCCTCCAGCACGCCCGGCCGGTCGGTCACGTCGAGGCTGATGTGGTAGCGGGTGAGCGCCTCCCCCATCGGCCGCACCGACAGGTCCGCGTACGCCGACTCGCTGGCCGCGTGCACCCCGGCGAGGCGGTTGCGGGCCACCGCCACCACGTCGCCGAGAACCGCGCTGGCGGTGGGCGCGCCGCCCGCCCCCCGGCCGTAGAACATCAGCTGCCCGGCCGCCTCGGCCTCGACGAAGACCGCGTTGAACGCGTCGCCGACGCCGGCCAGCGGGTGGGTCAGCGGGATCATCGCCGGGTGCACCCGGACGCTGACCGTCTCCCGGCCGGCCGCGTCGGTGCCGCGGGCGGCGATGCAGAGCAGCTTGATGGTGCAGCCCATCGCCTTGGCGCTGGCCACGTCGGCGGCGGTCACCTCGGTGATGCCCTCGCGGTACACGTCGGCCGCGGTGACCCGGGTGTGGAACGCCAGCGAGGCGAGGATGGCGGCCTTCGCGGCCGCGTCGAAGCCCTCCACGTCGGCGGTCGGGTCCGCCTCGGCGTATCCCAGCTCGGTGGCCTCCTCCAGCGCCTCGGCGAAGCCGGCGCCGGTGGCGTCCATGGCGGAGAGGATGAAGTTGGTGGTGCCGTTGACGATGCCGGTGACCCGGTTGATCCGGTCCCCGTGCAGCGACTCGCGCAGCGGGCGCAGCAGCGGGATGGCACCGGCGACGCTGGCCTCGTAGTAGAGGTCGGCGTCGCCCTCGGCGGCCGCGTCGTGCAGCGCCGCGCCGTCCTCGGCGAGCAGCGCCTTGTTCGCGGTGACCACGCTCTTGCCCGCGCGCAGCGCCTCGACCAGCCAGCCGCGGGCCGGCTCGATGCCGCCGACCACCTCGACCACGATGTCCACGTCGTCCCGCTTGATCAGGGCGAGCGGGTCGGTGGTGAACAGCGCGGGGTCGACCGGCAGGTCGCCGCGGTCCCGGCCGAGCCGGCGTACGGCGATGCCGGCGATCTCCAGCGGGGCGCCGATCCGGGCGGCGAGATCGGCCGACTGCTCGTGCAGCAGGCGCACCACGTCGCTGCCGACCGTGCCGCAGCCGAGCAGCGCCAAGCGAACGGGTGAGGTCATCCGACATCCAATGCGAGCAGGTCCTCTTCGGTCTCCCGGCGGACGATCAGCCGGGCCCGACCGTCGCGGACGGCGACGACCGGCGGGCGCGGGACATGGTTGTAGTTGCTGGCCATGCTCCGGCAGTACGCCCCGGTGCCGGGCACCGCGACAAGATCTCCGGGCTGCACGTCGGCGGGCAGGAATTCATCCTTCACCACGATGTCCCCGGACTCACAATGCTTTCCCACCACGCGGGCGAGCAGCGGTTCCGCCGGCGAGGTGCGGTTGGCCACGGTCGCCGAGTACGACGCGTCGTAGAGGGCGGTGCGGATGTTGTCGCTCATCCCGCCGTCGACGCTCACGTAAGCCCGACCGTCGGCGGGGCCGCCACCCGCGCCGAGGGGCACGAACTTCACCGTGCCGACCTCGTAGAGGGTGAACACCGCCGGGCCGACGATGGCCCGGCCGGGCTCGATGGACAGGTGCGGCACGGCCAGCCGCTCCGCCGCGCACTCCCCGTCGACGATCTTGCGCATCCGCTTGGCCAGGTCGTGCGGCGAGGCCGGGTCGTCCTGGGTGGTGTACGCGATGCCGAAGCCGCCGCCCAGGTCCAGCTCGGGCAGCTCCACGCCCCGGGCGTCGCGGATTTGCGCCTGCAGGGCGAGCACCCGGCGCGCGGAGACCTCGAAGCCGCTGGCGTCGAAGATCTGCGAGCCGATGTGCGAGTGCAGCCCGCGCAGTTCCAGCACGTCCTCGTCGAGGATCTTGAAGGCGGCCGCGGCGGCCGCCCCGCCGGCGAGGGAGAAGCCGAACTTCTGGTCCTCGTGCGCGGTGGCGATGAACTCGTGGGTGTGCGCCTCCACGCCGACGGTGACCCGGACCAGCACCTTGGGGCGTACCCCGCGTTCGCGGGCGAGCGCGGTCAGCCGGTCGATCTCGGCGAACGAGTCGACGATGATCCGGCCCACCCCGGCGTCCACCGCCCGGGCCAGCTCGGCCACCGACTTGTTGTTGCCGTGGAACCCGATCCGCTCCGGCGGCATCCCCGCCGACAGCGCGGTGGCCAGCTCGCCGCCGGTGCAGACGTCGAGGAACAGGCCCTCCTCGGCGATCATCCGGACCACCGCGCGGCAGAGGAACGCCTTACCGGCGTAGTAGACGTCGGCGTCGGGGAAGGCCGCCCGGAACTTGCGGCAGCGCGAGCGCAGGTCGTCCTCGTCCAGCACGTACATCGGGGTGCCGAACTCGGCGGCCAGGTCGCGGACGTCCAGGCCGGCGACGGTCAGCGCGCCGCCGTCGGCGCGCGCGACGGTGCGCGGCCAGAGCCGCGGGACCAGGGCGTTGACGTCGACCGGGGTACGCAGCCAGGCGGGCCCCCGGTTGCCGATGTCGCCGTGCAGGGCACCGGCCTCGTGCGCGCGCATTGGGTCAGGGTCGCCTTTCGTTCACGACTGCGGGGCTCGCGAGCTCGCTCCTCGCGGTCACGGTCACATCCGCTCCGGGGCGGAGACGCCGAGCAGCTGCAGGCCGTTGGCGATGACCACCCGGGTGGCGTCGTTGAGCCAGAGCCGGGCCCGGTGCAGGTCGGTGACCTCCTCGTCGCCGCGGGGCAGGATCCGGCAGTTGTCGTAGAACCGGTGGTACGCCCCGGCCAGCCGCTCCAGGTAGCGGGCGACCAGGTGCGGCCCGCGCAGCTCGGCCGCGGAGGAGACCACGGCGGGGAACTCCGCGAGGGCCTTGAGCAGCTCGTTCTCCTTCTCGTGGGAGAGCAGCTCGGCGCGGAAGCCGGCGGCGTCGCCGCGGGTCAGCCCCACCTCGGCGGCGTTACGCCCGACGCTGGCCGTCCGGGCGGCGACGTACTGGACGTAGTAGACCGGGTTGTCGCGGGTCGCCCGGGTCCACAGCTCCACGTCGATGTCGATCGGCGAGTCGCTGGAGTAGCGGGCCAGCGCGTAGCGGGAGGCGTCCACGCCGATCGCGTCGACCAGGTCCTCCAGGGTGACCACGGTGCCGGCCCGCTTGCTCATCCGCACCGGGGCGCCGTCGCGGAGCAGGTTGACCAGCTGACCGATGAGGATCTCCAGGTTGCGCTCCGGGTCGTCACCGAAGCAGGCCGCCATGGCCTTCATCCGGCCGATGTAGCCGTGGTGGTCGGCACCCAGCATGATCACCACACGCTCGAAGCCGCGCTCGCGCTTGTCCAGGTAGTAGGCGCAGTCGGCGGCGAAGTACGTCCACTCGCCGTTGGACTTGCGCAGCACCCGGTCCTTGTCGTCGCCGAAGTCGGTGGTGCGCAGCCAGGTCGCGCCCTCGGAGTCGAAGACGTGCCCCTGCTCGCGCAGCCGGGCGAGGGCCTTGTCCAGCTCGCCCCGATCGTGCAGGTCCTTCTCGTTGAAGTAGGTGTCGAACTCGACGCCGAAGTCGCGCAGCGACGACTTGATCTCGGCGAACATCAGCTGGACGCCCTCGACCCGGAACACCTCCTGGGCGGCGCCGTCGGCCAGCTCCAGCACGTCCGGCCGGCGCTCGACCACCTCGGCCGCGATCTCCGCGATGTACGCGCCGCCGTAGCCGTCCTCCGGGGCCGGCTCACCCCTGGCGGCGGCCAGCAGGGACCGGGCGAAGCGGTCGATCTGGGAACCGGCGTCGTTGAAGTAGTACTCCGTGCCGACGTCGGCGCCGGTGGCGCGGAGCAGCCGGCTGAGCGCGTCACCGACCGCCGCCCAGCGGACACCGCCGATGTGCACCGGGCCGGTCGGGTTCGCCGAGACGAACTCCAGGTTGATCTTCTGGCCGGCGAGGGCGCCGCTGCGGCCGTACTCCGGGCCGGCCTCGACGATCACCTTGGCGAGCTGGCCGGCGGCGGCCGCATCAAGCCGGATGTTGAGGAAGCCCGGCCCGGCGATCTCCACCGACTTGATCCCGGGCGCCTTGCCGAGCTGCTCGGCCAGGGCGGCGGCCAGCTCCCGCGGCGGCACGCCCACCTTCTTGCTGAGCTGCAGCGCCAGCGTCGAGGCGTAGTCGCCGTGGTCGGGGTTACGGGGTCGCTCGACGGCGGTCTGCGCGGGCAGCGCGGAGCGCTCCAGGCCCCGGTCTTCGAAGACGGCGTGGGCTGCGGAGAGGACGACCTCGGCGAGTTCTGTGGGAGTCACCGAACCATGTTATCGGGGGTAGACTCGGTCCCCGCGGCGGCGACCATGATGTGAACCGGGCCGCGGCGCCCCCTGACCGATCGACCTGACGAGGCACGATGAGCATCAGCACCCCGGGCGGCCCGGAGCGCCGCCCGACCGTGGTCAGCACCGGCAAGAAGCCGGCCGCCGGCCGGTCGGCGGCTGCCGACAAGCCCGCCGGGGGCAAGGCCGGGTCCGGCAAGGGCACACCGCGGCAGACCACCGGGGGCAAGGGCCGCAAGCCGGTCGCCCCGGTGAAGGTGAGCCAGGGTCGCTCGTGGGGTCCGATCGCGCTCTTCGTCGCGGTGGGCGTGCTGGCCGCCGGCATCGTCGGGTACGGCGCCTGGGCGGCGTACAAGGGCAGCCAGCCGTGGCAGGAGCGGGCCGACTCGATCAAGGGCATCGTCGACTACCGCAAGACCGACAAGGACCTGGTCAAGGGCGGCAACCACCAGCAGGGATCGCTCAAGTACGACGTGCTCCCGCCGGTCGCCGGCCCGCACAACCCGGCCTGGCAGAACTGCATGGGCGACGTCTACGACGCCCCGATCGCCAACGAGCACGCGGTGCACAGCCTGGAGCACGGCACGGTCTGGATCACCTACCGTCCCGACCTGCCGGCCGACCAGGTGGCCAAGCTCAAGGCCAGGGTGCAGGGCAAGGAGAAGCTGATGCTCAGCCCGTTCGAGGGGCTGGACAAGCCGATCTCGCTGCAGGCCTGGGGCTTCCAGCTCAAGGTCGACAACGCCGACGACAGCCGGATCGACGAGTTCATCAAGACGCTGCGGGTGAACGCCTCCATCGAGGGTCCCAACGCCAACTGCGCCCAGGGTGTCACCGCCACCGGCACCACCCCACGTAACCTGGGCGACCAGATGAGCGACCAGCCGGTCCAGCAGTAAGGGTTGCTGATGACTGCTCCCGCGACGACGGACGCCGACCTCGACACGGCCCCGACCACCGCCGGCACCGGGCGGGCCCCGGCCCGCTACGGCCTGCTGGCCCTGACCGCCGCCGTCGTGGTCGGTCTCCTCCTCGGGTACGCGGGCGGCCTGCTCACCCCGACCTTCACCCGCCCCGGCGACAACTCGGCGGAGGCGGGCTTCGCCCGGGACATGACCACCCACCACGCCCAGGCGGTGGAGATGGGCCTGATGGCCTTCGATCAGGGCGCGGACCCGGAGGTGCGGCAGATCGGCGGCGACATCGCCACCGGCCAGCAGGGCGAGATCGGCACCATGCAGACCTGGCTGCGCTCGTGGAAGCTGGACCCGACCGGCACCCAGCCGCCGATGGCCTGGATGCCGGGTGGCACGGATCTGGTGAAGGACGGCCTGATGCCGGGCATGGCCACGCCGGACGAGATGGCGAAGCTGCGGGCGGCCGAGGGCCGCGAGTTCGACGTCCTCTTCCTGCAGCTGATGATCCGGCACCACCTCGGCGGGGTGCACATGATCGAGGGGATCCTCGACGAGGGGCACGACGACGACGTGCTGGCGGTCGCGCAGGTCATGAAGAACACCCAGCAGACCGACCTCACCAACCTCCAGGCGGCGCTCAAGCGCCTGGGCGGCACCCTGTAACACCTGCTCGGACGAAGGGCCCGGCGTCGCACGCGGACGCCGGGCCCTTCGCGTTCCCGCCGCCCGGCTGTCCGCTATGCGGCTTTATAACGGTTTGGGTGATGCAACCCATTGCGCTGCTTGGAGACTTTTCTACCCACATATCGTGACCAGTTGCGATTCGGGCTCGTTGCGCAGGACGTGGGGGTTGCACTCAGAGACGCAGGGCGGTCGGTGACCAGCTGGTGCCGACGCCACACCATCGGCGGTGACGGGGCGGTGGCAGCCGTCCGTCGCGGACTGCGGCAGGGCGAGTCGGGAACGCTCAGCCGCGAACAGGAACTCGAACTGATCGACGTGCTGCGGGGCGTCCACCCCGACGAGTTCGGCCTGGACGAGGAGCTCTGGACGCGACAGAGCCTGACCACCCTCATCCAGCGCCGGTTCGACCTGGCGATGGACGCCGGCACGGTCGGGGCGTACCTGCGGGCCTGGGGGTTGGGTCCGCGCGAGCCCCGGGAGCGGGCCTGCGGGCTCTGCGTCGGCGCGGTCGAGCGCTGGGTACGCAGCGAGTACCCGTCGATCACCCGGGCCGCCCAGGAGCACGCGGCGGAGGTCTACTGGATCGGCCGGGTACGGCTGCGCGGCACCATGCCGGCGGCGGACGTCATCTCCGCGGTGTCGTCCCGGGGCCGGGTGCGCTTCATGATCACTACACCCTCGGTCGACCCGCCACTCCCCCGCGACTTCGTGCTGCGGCTCAGTGGCGCCGAGGAGCGCACGGTGCACCTGATCGTGGACGGCTCCTGGCCGCGCAACGAGTGGCCCCGCCGCCTGCCCCGCCGCATCGTCCTGCACCCGCTCCCCAGCTGCGGCCGCCCCGTCGCCGCCGCCTGACCCGCCGATTCCCCGCCCCGTCGATCATGGAGTTCACGGCGATGTCGCTCCCCATGGGTGCCGCAGACTCCATGATCAGCGGGAACGGTGCGGGGCGCGGGGGCACGGGATGCCGATTGGCTGATCCGGGAAGGGGTTTGCTACTCTTCTCGGGTCGCTGAGCCCCCGTAGCTCAGGGGATAGAGCACCGCCCTCCGGAGGCGGGGGCGCAGGTTCGAATCCTGCCGGGGGCACAGACACGGAGAAAGCCCGGACCACACGGTCCGGGCTTTCCGCATGACGGGCGAGGGTTCCCGGCCCCGGTGGGCACCGGCCTCCGTCGGCACCTGCTCGGCGTCCCCGAGCCGCTCGGGGTACGTACTGATCCACACCCCGGCGAGGGGTTGCCGAACCCGGCTCAGCCACGTCCACGCCGTCAGCCGGCCTCGCGGCGGGCCTTTGCGCGGCGCTTGCCCTCGTGCATGGCCTGCACCCGGGCCACCGGGATGGTCCGCCCCTCGGCCACCAGGTCCACCGGCAGCGACTGCGGCGCGGGCAGTGCCTCCGCCCACGGGTCCCGATCGCCGAGCAGCCCGGGCACCGTCCGCACGGTGAATTCGGCCGGCGTCACCGACTCCACGTCGGCCCAGCCGACCGGGTACGACACCGGCGTGCCGGGCCGGATCCGCGGGCTGTACGCGGCTACCACGGTCGCCCCGTACGCCCGGGTCGAGTCGACGAACACCCGGCCGCCCCGGTCCTCGACGATGAAGGCGGTGGTGGCCAGCGCCGGGTCGAGCCGCTCGGCGCGCGCGGCGAGGGCCCGGGTCGCGGCAGCCGACTCCTCGGCGGTGGTTCCGGACACCACCGGCACGATCACGTGCAGCCCCTTCGCGCCGCTGGTCTTCACCGCCCCGACCAGCCCCGCGTCGGCCAGCGCCTGGCGGACCAGCAACGCGGCTCGCACCGCCATCCGGAACGAGTCGCCCTCCGGCGGGTCCAGGTCGAGCACCAGATGGGTGGGGTGCTCGGCGTCGCCGGCCCGACTCAGCGTCGCGTGGTACTCCACCGCCCGCTGGTTGGCGAACCAGAGCAGGGTGCGCCGGTCGTCGCAGAGCGCGTACGAGATCCGCCGGTGGGACGCCTCCGCCCAGACCGAGGTACGGCGCACCCAGTCGGGCGTGTACTTCGGCAGGTTCTTCTGCATGAACGGGTCCTGCCCGGGGCGTACCCGGATCACCGAGAGCGGCCGGTCGCGCAGCTCGGGCAGGAGCCGCTCGTGCACGGCATCGAGATAGTCGACCAGGTCGCGCTTTGTCGCCCCGGCCCCGTCGAAGAGCGGCTGGTCCAGGTTGGTCAGCGACACCCCGCCCCGGGTCTCGTCAACGGCGCCCATCCGCTCACCTTGCCGTCCCGGGCGATCCCGGGCAACCCCGCAGGGTCACGCTGCGGATCGCGCAAACGGGTCGCCGCCGTCGTGGACGGTGGCGAGGAACTCGCGGGCGCGGGCGCGGGCGGCCGCGTACACGCCGGACCCGTAGCTGACCCGGGCCACGCCGAGGGCGGCCAGCTCGGCCGGAGCCGGTGCGCCGGGCCGGGCCAGCACGTTCACCGGGCCGTCCAGTTCGGCGACGAAGTCACGGATCTGCTCCGGGTCGGCCAGCATGATCGGGTACACGCTGTCGGCTCCCGCCGCCCGGTAGCGGCGGGCCCGGCGGACCGCCTCGGTGAGCCGATCCTCGACCGGCCCGTACGCCCGCAGGTGCACGTCGACCCGGGCGTTGAGCACCAGGTCCACCCCGGCGTCCCGGGCCGCCGCCCGGATCCCGGCGAGCAGATCGGTCTGCTCCTCGACGTCGGACAGTTCACGGGTACGCGGATCGGAGTCCTCGATGTTGCAGCCCACCGCGCCGGCCGCCAGCAGCCGCTCGACCAGCTCGGCGGGGCGTAGCCCGTACCCGCGCTCCAGGTCGGCGGTGACCGGGACGGCGACGGCGGCGGCGATCCGGCCGACCGCCGCGAACATCCCGTCCACGGGGGTGGCCTCGCCGTCGGCGTGGCCGAGCGCCTCGGCGACCGCGCCGCTGCTGGTGGCGACGGCCGGGAAGCCCGCCGCGACGACGGCTTGCGCGGACCCGGGGTCCCACGCGTTCGGCAGGATCAGCGGATCTCCGGGGCGGTGCAGCGCGCGCAGCACGTCGGCCCGCCGGCTCAGCTCGGTCATACCGCGATTCTCGTCGGTTCGGTGGCCCGCTCTAAGCTCCAATTCCATGCCGATGGACTGGGCCGATTTCGGCGTCGACCTGCACCTGGAGCTGGACGCGAGCGGCGGCCGGCGGGCCGGGCTGGAACGGGCCCTGCGGGACGCGATCCGGGACGGCCGGCTGCCCCCGTCGACCCGGCTGCCGGCCACCCGCACCCTCGCCACCGAGCTGGGCCTCTCCCGGGGCACGGTCAGCGCCGCCTACGACCAGCTGGTCGCCGAGGGCTGGCTGGTGGCCCGCATCGGCGCGGGGACCGAGGTCAGCGCACTGCGCCGGGCGACACCGGCGGCGGCCCCGCCGCTGCCCGGACCGGCCCCCTTCCGGTACGACCTGCGTCCCGGCAGCCCCGACGTCGGGCTCTTCCCGGTCACCGAATGGCTGCGGGCGACCCGCCGCGCGCTGGTCGCCGCCCCCGCCGAGGCGTACGGCTACGGCGACCCGCGTGGCCGGCCGGAGCTGCGCACCGCGCTCGCCGGCTACCTGGGCCGGGCCCGGGGCGTGCTCGCCGCCCCGGAGCGGATCGTCGTCACCACCGGGTACGTCCAGGCGCTGGTGCTGCTCACCACCGTGCTCCGGGACGCCGGCACGCCCGCCGTGGCGATGGAGGATCCGGGGCTGGCGTTCCACCGGGAGGTGGTTCGCCGGCACGGCGGCACCGTGCTGCCGCTGCCGGTGGACGGGTTGGGCGCCCGCGCCGACCTGCTCGGTGCCGGGCGCCTCGCCCGCGTGGGCGCGGCCGTGGTCACCCCGGCGCACCAGTACCCGACCGGGGTGACCCTGCACCCGTCGCGCCGGCACGCGCTGACCGACTGGGCCCGGGCGGGTGGCGGCCTGGTCATCGAGGACGACTACGACGGCGAGTTCCGGTACGACCGGCAGCCGGTCGGCGCGGTCCAGGGGACCGCCCCCGAACAGGTGGCGTACGTGGGCACCGCGGCGAAGACGCTCGGACCGGCGCTGCGCCTGGCCTGGCTGGTGCTCCCGGCCCGGCTGGTGGATCCGGTGGTGGACGCCAAGCGCCACCTCGACCTGCACACCGAGACGATCGGCCAGCTCGCCCTCGCCGAGCTGATCGGCACGCACGGCTACGACCGGCAGGTCCGTACCGTCCGCCGGCGCTACCGGCAGCGCCGGGACCTGCTGCTGGCCCGGCTGGGCGGGCGGTCCGCCGTGGACGGGATCTCGGCCGGCCTGCACGCCACGATCCACCTGCCGGAGGGCGGGCCGACCGAGGCGGAGGTGCTGGCGGCGGCGGCCGCGCACGGGCTGGGGTTGAGTGGGCTGGCCAGCCACCGCCACCGGCCCGCCGGCCAGCCGCCCGGCCTGGTGATCGGGTACGCCCGCCCGCCCGCGCACGCCTACTCGGCCGCACTCGACCTACTGGCCCGGGTCCTGCCCGGTGCCGCCCGCTGACCCGGCCCGGTGCCGCCCGCTGATCCGGCGTCGGGAGCCGGCCAGGGCTGCGGCGAGACCGGGCGGCGGTCCTCCGGCGCGGGCCGGGCAGATGTTGTCGGCCGCTACGAACTTGATGTCACAGACGAGTCAGCGCTTGATGCCGCGGACCATCCAGCACTGATGCCTCGGGACCATCCAGCGCTTGATGCCACGGACCATCCAGCGCTTGATGCCACACCCGAGTCAGCGCCACCGCCCGTCGGCCACGGCCGATCCGTTCACGACATCAAGTTCGTAGCGGCGGGGAAGTACCTGCGCCGCCGATCGGGCCGGCAACTACCCGAGCCGGCTCGGGTAGTTGTCGGCAGCAGCGGGTGGCCACGCCGCGGCGGCGCGACGGGTCAGCGGGCCGGTGAGGTCTCGCGTACCCCGGGGGCCGGAGCGGGTGCGGGGCGGCGGAGCGGACGGGCGGTGAGAAGGGCGAGCAGCAGGGCGGCGGTGACCAGGGCGGCGGCCACGGCGAACGCGGACCGGTAACCGGCGGCGAGGGCGGCGACCGGGTCCGTCCCGGCGGCGCGCAGCGCGTCGGTGCGGCTCGCGGCCAGGGTGGCGAGGACGGCCAGGCCGAGCGCCCCACCCACCTGCTGAGTGGTGTTGGCCAGTCCGGAGGCGAGCCCGGCGTCGGCCGGCTCCGCGCCGGCCATGGCGAGCGTGGTGACCGCCGGCAGGGTCAGCCCGCCGGCGACCCCGAAGACCAGCAGCGCCGGCAGCACGTCTGGCGCGTAGCCGGCGTCCACGGGCAGGCGGGCCAGCAGCAGGAAGCCGACCGCGGCGAGCGCCAGCCCGCCGACCAGCACCCGACGGGCCCCCAGGCGGCCCACCAGCCGGCCGGCCAGACCCAGCGACACCGCCGCGATCACCAGCGGGGTGGGCAGGAAGGCGAAACCGGTCGCCGCCGGCCCCAGGCCGAGGACGAGTTGCAGGTGCAGGGCGAGCAGGAACTGGAAGCCGAAGTACGCGGCCACCATGAGGAACTGCACCGCGTTGGCCGCGGCCAGGCCGGGCGCGCGCAGCACCCGGGGTGGCAGCAGCGGCGTGGCGGCGTCCCGCTGCCGGGCGGCGAACCCGGCCAGCAGCACCACGGCGAGCGCGGCCGCGCCGAGAGTGCGCGCCGAGGTCCAGCCGTGCTCCCCGACGCCGACGATGGCCAGCACGGTGGCCATCAGTCCGGTGGTGGCCAGCATCGCGCCCGCCAGGTCCAACCCGGTCCGCAGGCCGACCCCGCGGTCCGCGGCGATCAGCCGTACGCCGGCGACCAGGATCAGCCCACCGATCGGCAGGTTGATCAGGAAGATCGCCCGCCAGCCGGCCAGGTCGGTGAGGACTCCCCCGACCAGCAGGCCGAGCGACGCGCCGGCCGCCCCGGTGAAGCTGAACACGGCGATCGCCCGGGCCCGCTCCGCGGCCTCGGGGAAGAGCCGCACGATCATGCCGAGGCTGACCGCGGTGGTGAGCGCGCCGCCGATGCCCTGCACGAAGCGGGCGGCGACCAGGAACGCCGGGCCGGTGGCCAGCGTGCAGAGCAGCGAGGCGAGGGCGAACAGGGCGACCCCGACCAGGAAGACCTGCCGCCGGCCGAGCAGGTCGCCGAGTCGCCCGGCGAGCAGCAGCAGCCCACCGAAGGCGACCAGGTAGGCGTTCACCACCCAGGCCAGCCCGGCAGCCGAAAAGCCCAGGTCGGCCTGGATCGCCGGCAGCGCCACCGCGACGATGCTGCCGTCCAGGATGATCATCAGGCTGCCGGCACAGAGCACGAGCAGCGCGGGCCAACGATGTGTCCCCGTCATGGGTGGTGCCTCCTTGGTGCACTGTTTGTTACCGAGGCCATCGTCTGTGACCATGAGACCGAGCGGAAGGAGGCACTTTCGTGTCCCAGGGGAACAGCTGTGTGACCGTGACGGCCGACCAGGCGCGGGCCTGCACCGTGCGGGAGGCGCTGGACCGGGTCGGCGGCAAGTGGAGCATCGGCATCCTGATCGCCGCCTCGCAGGGCCCGATCCGCTTCACGGAACTGGAACGCCAGGTCGAGGGGATCAGCCGGCGGATGCTCACGCTGACCCTGCGCAACCTGGAACGGGACGGCCTGCTGCGCCGGCACGTGTACCCGACCGTCCCGCCGAAGGTGGAGTACACCGCCACCCCGATGGCGCTGGAGCTCTACGAGTCCCTCGTGGCGCTGACTGGCTGGGCGGAGCGGCACCGCGCGTCGATCAGCGCGGCCCGGGCGGCGTACGACCGGGAGCATGGGGCATCGGCCGGCTGAGCAGCGGTGTGGCGAAGGCCACCCAATTGTTCTGACCGATCGGTCAGGTCCTGACCGATCGGTCAGGCATCCTGAAGTGCATGGCACGGGCGACACCGGAAACCCACCGCGAGATCCTCGCGGCGGCGGCGCGGCGCTTCGCGGTCACCGGCTACCGGGGCACCTCGCTGCAGGACATCGCCCGTGAGGTCGGCTGCTCGAAGGCCACCGTGCTCTACCACTTCGCCAGCAAGGACGCCCTGCTCTGCGAGCTGATGGCACCCGCGATCGCGATGCTGGAAGCGCTCGACGCGCGCATCGCCGGGCACACCGGCACCGATGCCCAGCGGGTCGCCGCCGAGGGTTTCGTTGACCTGGCCGTCCGCTTCCGGCGGGAGATCGCACTGCTCCGCGGCGAATTCCCCGACCTGCTGCAGCAGCCGGCGTTCACGCACATCCAGCAGATCTCCGAACGGCTCGTCGCGGCGTTCACCGGCCACTCCGACCGCCCGGCCGCGCGGATCGCCGCGCTGGTGGTCCTCGCCGGCATCGCCGAAACCTGCGGCGAATTCCTCGACATCCCCGCCCAGGAGCTGCGGCCCGCGCTGCTGGCCGTGGCACACCGCGCGCTCGAACCCACCACCTGACCCAGTTCCGACCCCGAGGACAAAGGAACCTTCATGGCGACCCTGCTGTACCGGCTCGGCCGGGCATCGTTGCGGCGCCGGCGACTCGTCGCCGTCGTCTGGCTCGTCGTACTCGTCGGTCTCGGCATCGCCGCGGCCACCCTGAGGGGCCCGACGGCCAGCAACTTCACCATGCCGGGCACCGAGTCGCAGCGTGCGATCGACCTGCTCGCCGACCGGTTCCCGGCGGCCAGCGGAGCCACCGGCACCATCGCCGTCAAGGCGCCCCAGGCCGGCGAACTGCTCACCCCGCAGGGGCAGGCCGTGGTCAAGCAGGTCACCCAGGAGGCGGCCACCCTGCCCGGTGTCGTCGGCGCGGTCGACCCGTACCAGGCCAAGGCACTCACCCCGGACGGCCGGTACGCGCTGATCCAGGTGCAGTTCTCCGGCCGGGCGGACGACGTGACCAAGGAGCAGCGCGACGCCTACGAGAAGGTCGGCGCGCAGGCCGAGGCGCAGGGGTGGCAGATCGCCCCCGGCGGTGAGGTGCTCAACGCCGAACCGGAGGTCGGCTCGACCGAGGGCCTCGGCGTGCTGGTCGCCGCGATCGTCCTGGTGATCACCTTCGGCTCCCTGGTCGCGGCCGGGATGACCATGCTGAACGCGCTGATCGGTGTCGGCGTCGGCATGGCCGGCCTGTTCGCGCTCAGCGGCGCGGTCGAGCTGACCAGCACCGCGCCGATCCTGGCCCTGATGCTCGGCCTCGCGGTCGGCATCGACTACTCGCTCTTCATCACCTCGCGGCACCGGCAGAACCTGCTCGACGGGCTCTCCCCCGAGGAGGCGGTCGGCCGGGCCGTCGGCACCGCCGGCTCCGCCGTGGTCTTCGCCGGCGCCACCGTGGTCATCGCGCTCGCCGGCCTGGCCGTGGTGGACATCCCGTTCCTCACCGTTATGGGTCTGGCCGCCGCCGGCACGGTCACCGTGGCGGTGCTGGTCGCGATCACGCTGGCCCCCGCGCTGCTCGGCTTCGCCGGCCGGAAGGTGCTGCCGCGCAAGCTGCGCGGGCAGGACGCGGTCGAGTCCCCCGCCACCGGCTCGGAGGACCGCTCCGGCTTCGGGTTCCGCTGGGCCCGCTGGGTGACGAAGCTGCGGATCCCGGTCATCCTGGTCGGCCTGCTCGGTCTCGGCCTGCTCGCGATCCCCGCTCAGGACATGCGCCTGGCGCTGCCGGACGCCTCCGCGGCCGCCGAGGGCACGCCGGCCCGGGTCAGCAGCGACCTGATCCGGGAGGGCTTCGGTCCCGGCTTCACCGGCCGGCTCGCGGTGGTCGTCACCGCCGACTCCCCGCAGGCCACCCAGGCCGCCGTACCGCAGGTCACCGCGCTGGTCCAGAAGACGGACGGGGTGCTCGCGGTGGCCCCGCCGCAGCTCGATCCGACCGGCCGGACGGCGCTGATCGGGGTCATCCCGAAGACCGGCCCGACCGACGCGGCCACCGAGACCCTGGTGCACGACATCCGCAAGCAGGTGGGCGGGATCCAGAACGCCGACGTGCTGCTGACCGGCGTCACCGCGATCGGCATCGACGTGTCGGAGAAGCTCTCCGACGCGCTCCCGGTGTACCTGCTGCTGGTCGTGGGCCTGTCGGTGCTGCTGCTGATGCTGGTGTTCCGCTCGATCCTGGTGCCGGTCAAGGCCGCGCTGGGCTTCCTGCTCACCGTGGCGGCCACCTTCGGCATCACCGTGGCGGTGTTCCAGCAGGGCCACCTGGCCGACCTGGTCGGGCTGGACACCCCCGCCCCGCTGGTCAGCTTCCTGCCGATTCTGCTCATCGGCATCCTGTTCGGTCTGGCCATGGACTACGAGGTCTTCCTGGTCTCCCGGATGCGGGAGGACTTCGTGCACGGGGACACCGCCCGGCAGGCCACCATCAACGGCATGGGCCACGGCGCCCGGGTGGTCACCGCCGCCGCGCTGATCATGATCTCGGTGTTCGGCGGGTTCGTCTTTTTGGAGGACCCGATCATCAAGTCGATGGGCTTCGCGCTCGCGATCGGCGTCGCCGTCGACGCCTTCGTGGTCCGGATGACCATCGTCCCGGCGGTGATGTCACTGCTCGACAACGCCGCCTGGTGGATCCCGCGCTGGCTGAACCGGATCCTGCCCAACGTGGACGTCGAGGGCGAAGGTCTCCGCGCCCACCTCGCCGCCCGCGAACCCGCCGAGGTCTGACCGGAAGGGCCCCTGCTGACGCCTCGTGCACAGCAGGGGCCCCTCTCGACACCTCCGGTCACACGCCGGCCGGGTAGGTCTCCATCTCGCCGGGGGTGGTCAGCGCCGGCAGCGGGTGCAGGGCGTTCGCCTCGTCGCACCAGATGAACGCGTCGTACCGCTCGCTTAACCGGGTCGGCACGTAGTTGCCCCAGGACTCGAAGCTCGGGTCGTACACCACCCCGATGGCCCGGTGGTCGGCCTCGCCGGTCACCCACTCCGGCTGGTCCGGGCCCCCGAAGACCAGCACCGCCCGCTCCGGCATCAGCTCGTGCAGCCGCCGCTCCACCGAGCCCTCCCGGGCCGGCGGCACCACCATCGCCTCGGCCGGGGAACCCCAGCGCGGCGCGGCGATCACCGTCCCCCGGTAGCTGCCGAAGCCGACCAACGCCACCGCGTCCCGGCCGTGCCGCTCCCGGCCGAGCTGGCCGATGTTGATCATTCCGTCCGCCACCATGTCGGTGGCCCGGGCGTCGCCGACGTGCGTGTTGTGCGCCCAGATGATGCCCCGGGACTCCGGACCGTAGCGGTCCAGCAGCCGGTCGAGGGTGTCGGCCATGTGGGTGTCCCGGACGTTCCACGACTCCGGACCGCCGCCGACCATCGCCCGGTAGTAGCGCTCCGCCCCGGCCACCACCTCGGCGTTCTGCCAGGCCGAGAAGCGGTCCGGGCCGTCCGCGGCGGCCTGTTCCCGGGTACGCGCCAGCAGCCGGACCACCTCCTCCTCGCAGCGCGCCGAGACGAACCGGCTGGCCATGCCGTACTCCTCGACCCGCTTGCCGTACGGCTCGAAGCAGCGGTACGCCTCCTGCGCCGCCTCCAGCGAGGCCGGATCCTCCTCGCCCAGGTAGTCGAAGATGGCCTGCATGGACTCCCACAGGCTGTAGACGTCCAGCCCGTGGAAACCGGCCCGCTCCCCCTCGGGGCGCTCCAGGTTCCAGGCCCGCAGCCAGCGGCAGAAGCGGGCCACCTCGGCGTTCGCCCACATCCAGGTGGGCCAGCGCTCGAAGCGTTCCAGGGCGGTCATCGGATCGGCCAGCCCACCGGGGGCATCCACCACCGAGCGGTGCACCCGGTCGCAGTCCGGCCAGTCCCCCTCCACCGCCACGAAGTCGAAGCCCTGCTCGGCGATGAGCCGTCGGGTCAGTTGCTCGCGCAGCCGGTAGTAGTCGTAGCTGCCATGCGTCGACTCGCCGAGCATGACGATGCGGGCGTCCCGGACGCGTTCCAGCAACGGGTCGAAGTCGCTCGGCGCGCCGAGCCGCTGTACCAGCATGTCCGCGGCTACCCGGGACCCGCCCGGGCAAACCGCCGCCGCCCGCCGTGGGCGCGGCCGGCCGGTCCGGCGTCCGTCGGCATGGCCGCGGACCGAGCGGGTAGGCGGGCGGCATGAGCGTCACCGGGGTGAAGTGGCAGCAGTACCTGGCCGGGCTCGACTACCCGGTCTCCCGCGAGGACATGGTCCGCTGGTGCCAGGAGAACGGGGGCAGCACCGAGATGTTGCAGATGTTGAAGGCGCTGCCGGTGGAGGAGTTCGACAGCCCCGCCGAGCTGCGCGAGGCGCTGGACACCCTCGCCTGAACCCGCCGGGCCGGCGGGCCGTCGGGCGGGCTCAGAGGTCGACGGTGCGGCCCTGCGCACGGGCCGTCTCGGCAGCCTCGAGCACCGCCACCACCTCCCGGCCGAACCGGACGTCGCAGCGGTGGTCCCGGGTGCCCGCTTCGACCTCCTCCAGCAGCTGGTCGATGGCCGTGCCGAAGGCGGTGATCGCGCTGCCGTCCCCCGGGGGCAGTTCCGCCGTCCCGTTCTCGCCGTAGAAGGCGAACTCCTTGGCGGCCATCTCCGGCGGCGCGTCGAGGGTGAGGGAGATGGTGCTGGTCGGGCCGCCCTCGTGAGTGAGCAGCAGGTGCACCAGGCCGCGCGGCCCGTCCATCGCGGCGACCCGGGTGACCCGGCCGAGCACCGGCAGGACCAGCGAGAGAGCGTGCGGGCCGATGTCCCACAGCGCGCCGTGCCGCAGCCGCCAGGCGGAGCCGCCGTACGGGCTGCCCGGCTGGAAGATCGACGCGAACCGGACGCCCTTCGCGGTGTGCCAGCCACCGGCCGAGGCGAGGGCGGCGAGCTCGGCGGCGATGTCCGGCAGGAAGCGGCTGGTGAAGAAGACCACCGAGGCCACCCCGGACGCCTGCGCGGCGGCGACCACCCGGTCGGCGTCGGCGAGGTTCAACGCCAGCGGCTTGTCCAGCAGCAGGTGCCGCCCGGCGGCGGCGGCCCGAACGGCGATCTCGGCCTGCACGTCCGGCGGCAGCGCCACCGCGATCGCGTCGCAGGCGCCGAGCAGCGCGTCCATGTCGCCGAAGGCCGGTACGCCGTGCCGCGCGGCCAGCGCGCCGGCCTTCTCCGGATCCCGCCCCCAGATCCCGGCCAGGGTGGCCCGGGGGTGGGCGTCGATGGCCGCGGCGTGCGTCTCCGCCGCCCAGTGACCGGTGCCGAACAAGCCGAACCGCAGCACGAGTCCCCCCGCCGTCGTCGTCCGCCACGGCGTACGCCGGTGGCCGAGATCCACGCTAGTCGTCCGGCCCGCCGCGTGCGCCCCGACGCGGCGGGAGAGCCGGGCGACGACGGCTACTACGACGCTTAGTAGGCTGTCCCGGTGAACGGGAGTGCGCCGGGATGGCGTCGATGACCAGCGCTGCGGCGGCCGGCTCGCCGGTGGACGGGATCCTCGCGACGGCCTCGATCGTGCTGTCGCTCGTAATCGCGGTCTGGGCCCTGGTGGCGGCGCTGCGCCACCGGGCACCGGACCGGCTCCAGTTCGCCGGCCTGGCGGTGCTGGAGCTGGCGCTGCTCGCGCTCGCCGTGGTGGCGCTGGTCGCCCTCGGCGGCGGGGAGCGGCCGGGCGAGCCGGGTGCCTTCTTCGGCTACCTGGTGACGCTGGTCTGCCTACCGCCGCTGGCCTGGGTGCTGGCCCGGATGGAGCCGACCCGCTGGGGTTCGGCGATCGTCTGCGCCATCTGCCTGGTGACCCCGGTGGTGGTGGTCCGCCTGCAGCAGACCTGGGAGGTCGTCGGTGGTTGAGTCGCAGGTGTCGGAGCGCGCCACCAACAAGGGGCCGGGCCGGCTGCTGATCGCGATCTACATCCTCTTCGCCATCGCCGCGACCTCGCGGGCGGGCCTGCAGATCGCCACGAAGTTCGACGAGGCGCCGGTGGCGTACCTGCTCTCCGCGGTGGCCGCGCTGATCTACATCGTGGCGGCGGTGGGGCTGGCCCGGGCCGGGCACGCCGGCCGCCGGGTGGCGCTGGCCTGCTGCTCGGTGGAGCTGGTCGGGGTGGTCGGGGTCGGCATCCTCAGCATCGCCGACAAGGAACTCTTCCCGGACGAGACGGTCTGGTCGGACTTCGGCAGCGGCTACGGCTACGTCCCGCTGGTGCTGCCGATGCTCGGCCTGTTCTGGCTCTGGCGCACCCGCCGCGACGCCGCCTGACACCCCGTCCGCCGCACCACGCCCCACGCCCCACGCGCCACGCGCGTCGCCCCTCTTTCACGGGAACAGTGGTCATGGCAGGCGGAATGGCCACTATTTCCGAGAAATAGTGGCCATTCGCAGGGGACGTGCGGGACCCGGGCTCAGTCCTTGGGGCCGCCGGCGACGTAGATGACCTGGCCGGAGACGAAGGACGCGCCCTCGCTGGCCAGGAACGAGATGGTGTGCGCGACGTCCTCCGGGCGGCCGGGGCGGCGGACCGGGATCTCGGCGGCGGCATGCTGCTGGAGCGCGTCGAAGTCGACCTTCATCCGCGCCGCGGTGGCCGCGGTCATGTCGGTGACGATGAAGCCCGGCGCGACCGCGTTGACGGTCACCCCGAACGGGCCCAGCTCGATGGCCAGGGTCTTGGTGAAGCCCTGCAGGCCCGCCTTCGCGGCCGAGTAGTTCGCCTGGCCCCGGTTGCCCAGCGCCGAGGTGCTGGAGAGGTTGACGATCCGGCCCCACTTCCGCTCGACCATGTGCTTCTGCGCGGCCTGGCTGAACAGGAACGCCCCGCGCAGGTGCACGCCCATGACCGTGTCCCAGTCGCCGTCGGTCATCTTGAACAGCAGGTTGTCGCGGAGCACCCCGGCGTTGTTGACCAGCACGGTCGGTGCGCCCAGCTCGGCGGCGACCCGCTCGACGGCGACCTCCACCTGGGCCCGGTCGGAGACGTCCGCGCCGACTCCGAGGGCCCGGCCACCGGCGGCCGCGATGGCGTCCACGGTCTCCTTGGTCGCCGACTCCTCGATGTCGACCACGGCGACGGCCATGCCGTCGGCGGCCAGCCGGCGGGCGGTGGCCGCGCCGATGCCGCGGGCGGCTCCGGTCACGATGGCGATGCGGGGCTCCGACATTCCTACCTCCGGGTAACTTCGGCGTGGTCCCCGCACTCTAGTACGGGGACGGCCGTACCGGACCCACCGCGACGACCGCGGGCCGCGCGGCGGCGGGCCGGCACCCGTCACACGTCGGTGCTGCGGCAGACCCGGATCCACCGGTAGCCGTAGCCGGCCAGCTTGAGGCTGTCCAGCTTGCCGACCTCCGGGTAGTTGCGGTCGGTGAGCACGTCGATCGGCAGGTCCGCCTCCGGCTGGAGGGTGCTCAGGTCGACCTCGACGTCCTCGGTGCCGAGGTTGTGCAGGAACGCCATCGTCCCGGTCGGCCCGTCGGCGCGGTGCGCGAGCACCCCGGGCGGCATCGGCACGTCGATGTGGCTGGTGGTGCCCGATCCGATCTCCGGGGCCTCCCGGAGGGTGCGGATCATCCGCTCGAACCAGGCGAGCAGCGACCTCGGGTCGCGGCGCTGGGCGGTGACGTTGACCTTCTCGTAGCCGAAGTCACCCTTGTCGATCACCGGGCGGACCAGCTTCTCGGCGGGCGCGCTGGAGAAGCCGGCGTTCTCCTTGTACGACCACTGCATCGGCGTGCGGATGGCCTCCCGGCCGCGCAGCGACAGGTCCTCCCCCATGCCGATCTCCTCGCCGTAGCGCAGCACCGGCGTGCCGCGCAGCGAGAACTGCAACGCGTACGCCAGCTCGATGTGCCGGCGGTCGTTGCCGAGCATGGAGGCGAGGCGGCGGCGGATACCCCGACCGTAGAGGTGCATGTTCTCGTCCGGGCCGAACTGCGCAAACACCTCGTTGCGCTGCTCGGCGGTGAGCCGGGACAGGTCGATCTCGTCGTGGTTGCGCAAGAAGGTGGCCCACTGCGCGCCCGCCGGCAGGCGCGGGGTGTCGCGCAGCGCGTCGATCACCGGCTCCGGGTCCTGCCGGGCCAGGGCCAGCATCAGCCGCCCGTTGAGCATGAAGTCGAAGAGCATGTGCAGCCGGTTGGCCGACCCGCCGCTGTCGCCGAAGTAGACCGGCAACTGGTCCGGCTCGACGTTCGCCTCGGCCAGCAGGACCGCGTCGGCGCGCCGCCACTGCACGTGCTGGCGCAGCTCGGTGAGGAACTCGAAGTCCTTCGGGGAGTCGGGGTTGCCCGGCTCGGTCAGCTCGATGATGAACGGGGCCGCGTCGATCCGGAAGCCCGAGACGCCGAGCTGGAGCCAGAACGAGGTGATCTTCTTGATCTCGTCGCGGACCTTCCGGTTGCTGAAGTTCAGGTCCGGCTGGAACTTGTAGAAGCGGTGGTAGTACCACGCCTTGGCGGTGCGGTCGTAGCTCCACGTCTCGTTCTGCTCGCCCGGGAAGACCATGCCCTGGTGGCGGTCCGGCGGCGCCTCCTCGACCCAGACGTACCAGTCGCGGTACGGCGAGTCCGGCGAGGAGCGGGCGGACTGGAACCAGGGGTGCTGGTCGGAGGTGTGGTTGACCACCAGGTCGATGATCACCCGGATGCCCCGGTTGCCCGCCTGGTGCAGCAGCTCGGCGAAGTCGCCGAGGGTGCCCAGCCGCGGGTCGACGTTGTAGAAGTCGGTGGCGTCGTAGCCGTCGTCCTTGTTGGGCGACGGGTGGATCGGGTTCAGCCAGATGCAGGTCACGCCGAGCCGGGCGAGATAGTCCAGCCGGCCGATCAGCCCCCGGATGTCGCCCACCCCGTCGCCGTCGGAGTCCTCGAACGTGTCGATGTCGAGGCAGTAGACGACCGCCTCCTGATACCACCTGTCACCCATGCCTGGGTTACTTCTCCGGTCCGCCGGTCCGGCAAACCCGCGGCGTACCGGCGCGACCGGTACGGTGCCGGGATGAGCGCCGACACCGTACTCGTCGACTGGTCCGCCGGCAGCTGGCTGAACCCGCCGGAGCGGGCCGACTCGTCCGCCGCGCACCTGCTGGTCGAGCCGCGCGGCGGCAGCGACTTCTGGCGGCGGACCAGCTACGGCTTCGTGCACGACGACGGGTCGGCGCTGCTGGCGCCGTTCCCGGCGGACAGCGCGGTGGAGGTCAGCTTCCAGCTCGACTACGCCGCGCAGTTCGACCAGGCGGGGGTGCTGGTCCGGGTTGACGACCGGCGCTGGATCAAGGCGGGGGTGGAGGTCAGCGACGGCCAGCCCCAGGTCGGCGCGGTGGTCACCGACGAGCTGTCGGACTGGTCGGTCGCCCCGGTGCCGGAGTGGTCCGGGCGGGAGGTGACCGTCCGGGTCAGCCGGGCCGGGGACGCGTTGACCGTACGGGCCCGGGCGGACGGCGAGCCGTGGCGGCTGGTCCGGGTCGCCCCGCTGGACCCGGCGGCCGTGGCGTCGGCGGGGCCGTACTGCTGCTCGCCGAGCCGGGGCGGCCTGGTGGTGCGCTTCACCGGCTGGCGGCAGGGTCCGGCCGACCCGGCGCTGCACCCCGAGGGGTGAGTGGGCCGGGTCAACGGCAGGTGTGACCGGCCGCCGCCGGGGTACGTCCTTCTCTTCCCCCCCCCGCACGGAAGGACGGCCATGGCTCTCGCCCGGAACATCGACCCGAACCAGTTCACCGGGCTGACCGGGTGGGTGGCGAGCGTCATCGACTCGCTGGGCGCCGTGGGGGTGGCGCTGCTGGTCGCCCTGGAGAGCGTCATCCCGCCGATCCCCAGCGAGATCGTGCTGGCCATGGCGGGCTACCTGGCCGCCGAGGGCCGGTTCAGCCGGCGCCGAACGGATGCCGCTGGGCGAGTTCGTGCTGCTGACCGCCATCGGCAGCGGGGTGTGGAACGCGCTGATCGTGGGGCTCGGTTTCGCCCTCGGCTCCAGGTGGCGGGAGGTCGACCGGTACAGCCACTGGTTCAACTATGCGATCTTCGCGGTCTTCGCCGTCATGGTCGTGAGCTGGGCGGTGAAGAAGGTACGCCGGCGGCGCGACCGGCGGTCGGTGACCGCCGGCCGCTGACCCGCCCGCTCAGTACTGCGCGGTGATCGAGGTGAACTCCCAGGTGTTCTGGGAGATGCCGGAGCAGTTCGAGACCACGCCGCCGCCCGGGCAGGGCCGGTCCCGGTTGACCGACCAGAAGGTGAACCGGGCGAGCCCGCGGGCCTTGGCCCAGTCCCGGATCTGCGTCCAGGTGGCCGGCGAGGTCAGCTCCTGCTGGTCGGAGAGGCCGTTCATGCCGGAGATGCCCATGTGGGCGTACGCGGTGGCGTCGGACCAGCCGAACGCGGACTTGAGTGCGTTCTTCAGCCCCTCGGCCGCGTTGACCGTGCTCTGGTACATGTTCGTCCCGCCGCCGAAGTCGAACGGCATGATGGTGAAGACGTCGACGTTGGCCCCGAGCGCGGCGGCCTGGTTGATCAGCCGGGTGCCCCACCAGGACGGCCCCGTGGTCGACGTGCCGATGGTGACGATGGTCTTCAGCCCCGGGTTGTTCTGCTTGACGATCTTCAGGGCGCCGAGGATCCGGTCCTGCACGGCCTCGTTCTCGAACTCGTCGGTGTTCTCGATGTCGATGTCGATCGCCTTCAGCCCGTACGCGTTGATGACCTGCTGGTAGGCGCCGGCCAGCGCGCTGGCCGAGGAGCAGTTGGGGCCGAGCTTGTTGCCGCTCCACCCGCCGAACGAGGGGATCACGTCGCCGCCGGCCGCGCGGATCGCGGCGATGGTGCTGGCCCAGGTGCTGCCGGTGAGCGACCCGACGCCGTCCCAGGCCGGGGTGCAACCGCCGCCGGAGAGCACGAAGGCGATGGTGAACCACTTGACCCCGGTCGCGCCCATCACCGTCGACGGCGCGGGCGGGTCGCCCCAGCCCGGGTAGAGGTAGGGCGCGGCGGCCATCGCGCCACCGCCCCCGCCGGTGCATCCGGTGGTGGTGGCCGACACCGCCGCCGACTTCGCCGACTCACCGCTGGCGTTGTACGCGGTGACGGTGTAGCTGTGCCCGGTGCAGGCGGAGAGGCCGGAGACGGTGGTCGAGGTGCCGGTGACGGTGGCCTTCACGCTGGTGCCCTCGTACACCCGGTAGCCGCTGACCGTGCCGGAGACCGCGTTCCAGGCCAGCGAGATCGAGGTGTTGCTGGTGCCGGTGACCCGCAGGCCGCCCGGGGTGGCCGGCGCGGAGGGGTTGCCGCCGCCCCCGCCGGTGCACGGGCCGCCGTTGACCGTGCAGTTGGTCGGGTCGCCGTTGCCGCTGACGATGAAGCCGAAGGTGGTGCTGGCGCCGGCGGCGAGGGTGCCGTTCCAGGACTGGTTCACCGCGGTGACGTGCTGCCCGGAGGTGCTCAGCAGGGCGTCCCAGAACGAGCCGACGGTGCTGCCGGACGGCAGGTCGAACTGGACGTTCCACGAGGAGATGCTGGTCGAGCTGTTGTTGGTGACGGTGAACTTCGCCTCGTATCCGGTCCCCCAGCTCGAGGTGCGGACGAAGGCGGCGGTGGCGGCGGAGGCGGGTGGCGCGGCCAGCACGGTGGCCGCCACCAGGGCGGTGGCGAGCGCGGCGGCGAACGTCGCCGCGCGGGCGGAGCGGAGTCTCACGGCGTCCTCCAGGGGACCGTTGTGGTGGAGGGACAGGCATTTACAACCGTCGACGTGCGCCCATTATTAAGAGTGTTAACTGTTTCTGTCCAGAGGGGAGCCGGAGGGGGGGGGGGGGGGGGGGGGCGGGGGGTGGGGGGGGGGGGGGGGA